>NZ_DASTRI010000181.1:0-11018 GCF_035761305.1 Chitinophaga sp.
AATCAGCCCAAAAGGTAGTATCACTATCATAGGTCAATATTACATTTGGAGATATTTGTCCAAACGCCTTAAGAGATATTAGGGAAACAAATAAAAAAAGGAACCTCATACGTGAGTTATTTAGAAACTGAGTTAATATACTATAATACTTGTGAAGTTTTATTTTTCGTAAATGATACCTGGGTGCTTATATCTCATTAATCAACGTACATAAAAAAACACTTCTCTCCAATAGTACCAAAGCCTCCCATATCCGACACCTCCATTGTGCACCGGCGTGCCTGTGAAAAACCTACGAAACCTATATGATGTAGCATGAGCACAATCCTTAAAAACCATATACAATGAAAACAAATCTATGGATAAGAGCAGGCGTCCTGTCCTGTGTATTGCTTATCAGTTCCCTATTTTCTTTTGCGCAATTTAAAGTAGTTGGGTACATGCCCTCCTGGTCGGGCGATGTGAATGCGATACAATACAGTAAGCTTACGCACATCAACTATGCTTTCCTGCTGCCAACAGCCACCGGCGGCTTTCAACCCATTGAAAACCCATCGAAGCTGCAAAGCCTTGTTGCTATGGGCCATGCCAACGGCGTAAAAGTGTTGATCGCTGTAGGCGGATGGAATAATGGTGATGACAGCGGCTTTGAATCTACCGCAGGCAACAGCAGCTACCGTAATGCTTTCGTGGCAAATATTCTCAGCTTTGTTAACCAGTATGGGCTCGATGGAGTTGACATCGACTGGGAATACCCGGATCAGGGCGCGTCTGCCAATAATTACGTAGCGCTCATGACACAGTTGTCCGGTGCTTTGCATGCACAGGGAAAGCTGTTGAGCGCTGCCGTAGTAGGCACCGGTGGAGAGAGCATACTCAGCTCCGTATTTTCACAGGTTGATTACCTGAACCTGATGGCTTATGATTATAATAATTACGATCACTCTACTTACACTTATGCATCCCAGTCAATTGCATACTGGAAAGGCAAAGGTTTACCTGCTGCCAAAGCCATATTGGGTGTTCCTTTTTATGGTCGTCCCAGCTGGGAGAGCTTTGCTGCGTTGATAGCACGTGGTGCCAGTCCCTACGCCGATACCTACAATGGAGTAGGTTATAATGGTATTACTACCATTAAGAGTAAAACAGACCTGGCGTATACCCAGGGCGGTGGTATTATGATGTGGGAGCTTTCCCAGGATGCTGTTGGCACATACTCCCTTTTATCTGCCATTCATGATGAAGTGATTGCAAACGGGGGCGGTGGTAACGGCAATCAGCCGCCAACCGTACACATTACTGCTCCTGCAGCCAATGCCTCATTCACAGCGCCTGCTGCCATTACGATTAATGCCGCTGCTTCAGATGCCGACGGTTCCATTACTAAAGTTGAATTTTACAATGGTGCCACTAAACTTGGTGAAGATAATGCAAGTCCCTATACCTATACATGGACAAATGTAGCGGCAGGCAGCTATAATCTTAACGTCAAAGCTATTGATAATGCCGGCGCAGTCACTACTTCAGCAATTGTTGCCGTTGTTGTAAACGGAACAGGTGGTAATTCCTGTGATGGGATCGCAGCCTGGTCCCCATCAGGTGTTTATACCAATGGCAGCCAGGTAGTTTATAATGGTGAGATATACACCGCCAAATGGTGGACACAAAATGAACAGCCGGATATTAACACCGGCGATGGCAAGCCCTGGACTTATGTGCATGACTGCAATAGTGGAGGAGGCAATACAGCGCCGGTAGTGAGCATCACTTCACCGGCTAACAATGCTACATTCGCTGCTCCTGCCAACATCACTATTCAGGCTACTGCTACAGACAACGATGGCTCCATTGCCAAAGTGGAGTTCTTTAATGGCAGCAGCAAGCTGGGAGAAGATGCCAGCGCGCCTTACAGCTTTACCTGGACCAATGTGGCTGCCGGCACTTATACCCTCACTGCGAAAGCTACTGATAACGCCAACGGTGCTACTACATCTGCGGTGGTAACAGTAGTGGTAGGCTCAACTGGCGGTGGAGGCAGCTGCGCGGGTGTGCCTGCTTACGAGCCTTATCCTAAGATTTACAGCAAAGGAGATCGCGTTGTATATAACAGTATACTGTACGAAAGCCAGTCAGATGCACTGTACAATGTAACACCCGGCACGGCCGACTGGTGGTGGAAACCGCTTGGAGCCTGCACAGGTAGCGCAGGAGCAGCCATTGTCAGTGCGGCTGTTCAGCCTGCAGCCACCGTGCTTACATTAACGGCATATCCTAACCCGGTTACTGGCTCAACTGTGCAGGTAAAGGTAAAAGCAGTAGCTGCTGAAAAGATTTACCTGGATGTGTGGAGTGTGAACGGTACCAGTCCTGTGTTACATAGGGAATATGTTGCCGGCGTCAAGGGCAGCCAATTTATCAGCTTGGATATAAACCAGCTGCCACAAGGTACCTGGATTATCAAAGCCAGCAATGCAAATGGCGTGCTTAAAGGTAGTGTGAAGATTATACGTATGTAATGCTAAGCCAGGGCTGATCTTTTGATCGGCCCTGGCTTTTTTAGTAGGAAAAGCTTGCAATTTTAATTCTTTTTTCGCTTGATTAACTTGATTAAAATGCATTTGTCCGATGCCTGGAAAGAGTTAACTATATTTCGGTTACTCCTGGGTGCCATTAAATCAACAGCAACGCCATGACTCATTCTGTCACCCTGATTTTAATTCCTCAAGGTGCGATTAAAACAGCAGCGTTATTCAGCCGAATGATATCAGCATTACAGTTTCAATTTCTCTATGGTACGACTAAAACTAGGGATAAGTCTACCTGAAAATAACCCGCTTGCATTTCAATTCCTCTATAGTACGATTAAAACTGGAATATATGCGCTCCTGGTAGACACTGGAATGATTTCAATTCCTCTATGGTACGATTAAAACCAGAACGAGAATCGGAGAAAGATTTGCTATACCTTTATTTCAATTCCTCTATGGTACGATTAAAACTTACGCCTGCCGCCGGCGCGGCTATGAGGTTTGTATTTCAATTCCTCTATGGTACGATATAATTCTACCCCTACATCGACGACTTACTTTTTGTGTTGAAAATCAATACACTGCGATTTTTCTGTATCTCTAAGGGGCATGTTTGATGCTTGTCATTCCTTTTTTCGACAACTGCAAAACATTATCAAGCTCATTGCTTTCTAATCCTCAAATCGTTTTTGTGTAACGCCTTCATTACCATCTTCAGTTATCCCTGTAGACTTTAAAGTATTGTTTTTCCTGCTCCGGCAGGGATTGAAAAATAATAGCTTTTGTACATGCTTAATAGACTTTTTCTTCCATACATAGTCCAGGTCGTAATAAGAGCGTTCTTATTATTTTATATTACCGCCGTTCATAAAAATACCTCCTCTCATAAAAGTGGCTGCCAAAAACCAGGTATTTCTTTCGTTTGGAATACCCTTTTGCTTTAGTTACTTTTTTTCCTGTTTCCGTATGTGCTGGAAATAACTTTTTGTGCCCGATGTAACAAAGCACTTTATATCTTATAGTATCTTCTGAATGAACAAAGCGCTTTAGCGGCAGGTCATCAAACCTGTAATGCAAATGGTAGGAGTCTGTTGGCTGCTGATCGAGATTAATATAAACCTTATTGCCAATCACCTTGTAATGCCCTGTTGTACTATCATACATAAGATCACCCCGGAAAACATATTCAAGCGTGCTGTCCGGTTTCAGGCGGATGGTCGTACGAAAGAACCCGTAGACGGCAAATTTTGAACGGTATGTTCCAGCTACATTTCTTGCCGGCCTGCAGGAGAAGGCTCCACATAAAACCAAAATGAAAATAATGGCAGGGATAATTTTACGCGTTCGTATATACACACTAATTGTAGTTTGTAAAAGAAAAATTAACAGAGGTTGGTTAATTTATAATCATTTTTATTTTTCCGTCAGCTCCACTTTTCTGCCATCTAAATCCTGCACAACCGCAGTATAGCCTCATGCTGTTTTTGCCGGCGCCGATATTATTTTAATCCCGGCAAACATAAGTTTATCAATTAATGCATCCAGGTTTTCTACTGTGAATCCAAGCCTTGTTGTATTGTCCGCCTCCGTAATTCCTTTAGGCAGCGGGTATATTTCAAGTACAGGCTTGCTGCCGGTGCTGGCATAGTGGTAAGGGCCATTGCCATGTTTATGATATTCGAACAAGAAACCCAATTGAGTGTAAAATTCAAATTGCTCCTGCAATTTGTTAGTCTTAATTACTATTAAGAATATATCAACCATAATGTAGCTATGCTTCTTAAAAGTAACAAAAATGCTGGTTCCTTACTAACAATAAGTGTATTTCAATAAACCATAAAGCCTTGCAATCCGCAAGGCTTTATGCTCATCCTGTTTAATCAGGGTTGTGAAAGTACCGTGCTGCTGCAGGTGCCATTGGATTCCAGTTGTAACAGCTGAACCGTCCCAACGCCTGATATGGTAACCCTGCAGGTATTAAATCCGCCTGCACAGAATTGCCGGTACACGCAGGGCGAGCCCTGGCTGGGAACCTGTTGAAGGTTAGTGTACCCATTTCCCGCGGATCGCTTATTAGTAGCAAAAGCGCTGATGATGGCCAGCGCAAATACCGCTACTGACAGGCCAGTTTTTTTAAAGTTCATGACCGTAAAAATTTTGACTTCAGATACATGCCTACTATTTTCTACAGGTTTTCGGCTTCGCCTGTTCTATTGCAATAGAATGATGTTAGTCTGTAATAATGGAATATGCATTTAAAGTATGATCGCACAATGCAAACAGCCGGTTGCCTTTTACAAGAAAGTCTGTTATACGTTCTTTCCCGGTAAGCGGAATGTATAGTGTGTAGATATATACTCCTTTATCCAGTGAGAATACATCTATTATTTCATGATGCCGCCTGACCTGCCTGTTGTCATTATCAGCCACCAGGGAAGAAAGCACATAAAGCCTGTTGCCGGCAGCTCTTGCCCTGCTGTTTACATAAATAGGCGGCCGCAGAAAACTTGCTGATGCCTGTTGACATATTGGCTACCCGAATTTTCGCCCTTGTATTAGTGTCCAGGGTATGCCCGGTATAGATCACATGCAGGTTGGTGTCCAGCGTTACAAACTCATTCCGGTAATGGTAAACATACACCAGCTTTCCTGTTTGTTTATCATAGTCCAGTGTGCCGTCTGTACAAAAAATACCATCTACCTGCCTGGTGAGAATATCCTTCCCCAGCTTTACATAAGGGGTATCTGTTTTTATCTTTGCAAGAATGTTTCGTTTGTTGCCCAGGGAGTCTGCATAAACGCTGCGGGATATAAAAGTAGTGGGGGAAATGTTTTGCAGCATGTTGAAAAAGCAGCTTTGCGGCAGGAACCGGCTCATGCGCATATCGTCCAGTTTTCCCCTGTAAAGGGCCGGGGTATTGCCTTCTGCCATATATACAGCCGGGGAATCTACCATTACACGCGCCAGCTTCCATGCATAACGTTCTCCCGGGGGCATTTTCAGGGTCAGGAACTGTGTGTCTTTCAGGTTTTCATTTACAGCCAGCAGATGTAAGGAGGCGGAATAGTTACCCAGGTAAATATGTTGACCGGCATAGCCGGCAATATAATAAGCAGGATATTTTAATTCCAGTGAATGTTGCAGTGCCGCTTGCGGCAGCGGCTTACGGTTAAAACCGTTTCTTTGATCGTTAGGCTTATCTGCAAAGGCATATAAAATAAGAACAAGGGCAAGACAGGCCGCAACACAAAATGCGGCAAATCGGAAGGGGGGCTGCATCATGGGTTGACGGTTAAGCGTGGATGGATTTAGTTTGAGGAAACCCTCCATCCGGTTGTTTGGTGTATAGCCACATACCGGAGAATGCCAGGAAAACAAAAACAATATTAAAGTACAGATGTTGCTTCCAGGTCATGCGGGAAATAACGCCTCCGCATGAACAGGGAATTTTTTCAGACAGTGTCACCAATACAATGATGTAAACAGTAAACAGCACCATCATGGCAAAGGATGCGTACAATCCGTAGCGCCGGTACCGTGGAATAACAAGCAGCAAAGCAATCACTATTTCAGCAAGAGGAACCACTATTGCCAGCACCGGCGCAAACCGTGTAAGCAGGGGAGATTGGCCTATCACGGCCCGGAAATTTTCATAATCAAGAAACTTGCTTACAGCTGTATAAGCGAACAACAGGATGAATAAGAGGCATATTACCTCTACTACGGTTTTTCGTAACATGGACAGTATATTTACAGGTTATAACATACTTACCAGGGTTATAACGCAATCCCGTAATGGGCGCGCCTGCAGTAAACATATTTGGAGATTTGGAATAGTTTCAGGAATAGTTGTCAGATTCTCACGGTGTCGTTGGCTACTTGTTAACCTAATTTCAGCAGATATTCTAAATACTGTGTTATCATTTAAAGACTTTTTTAAAATCACTTTTAAACATTAGCCGCAACTATCCCGCACAATGACTGCAAAAATAAAAACAGCTGCTGCTCCGTACACCTCAGCGATTTGGCCGGCAATTCCTATAATGCCGCTTTACCATACCGGCCTTCAGCTTACGGATCCTGTACCGGAAGGTGCCCTGGCGAAATGTGTGGGCCGGCAAATATTTTACGCCAAATTGAATTAAAATATTTGTATTATAACGGTATATCCGATTAAGTATGCGTAATAGAATTTTACTGGTTGTGCTGATTTTCATGGTCAGCTATTTGAATGTTTCCGCCCAGGTTGCACAACTGCCTACGCCATGGACAAACGACGCCATGGAGGCTTCAGTTCCGCTGTCCGAATATCCCAGGCCCCAGCTGCAAAGGGATGAGTGGATGTGCCTGAACGGGAAATGGGATTACCGTGGCGGTAAAGAGGCGCCGGATGCCGGTCATCCGCAGGCGCCTGCCTCATTTGAGCATGTGCATGAGAAAATATTGGTGCCATATTGCCCTGAATCTTTTTTGTCTGGTATACATCGTAAGCAGGAAATAAATATGTGGTACCGGAAAACAGTTGAGATACCGGCTGCCTGGAAAGGGAAACAGGTCATCCTGCATTTTGGCGCAGTTGACCATAGCACTACCGTTTTCATAAACGGGAAAAAAGCGGGTACCCACGAAGGTGGCTATGATGCGTTTAATGTTAACATCACGCCGTTTTTAAAAACAGGCCCGAATACGATTATTGTTGCTGCGCAGGACCTGAATGACGGCAGAACACCCTCCGGTAAAAACGGCCCCCGGGGCGACTATACCTTTACGTCGGGAATATGGCAAACAGTGTGGCTGGAGCCCGTAAGCAGCAACTATATAAAAAGCATTCGTTTGCTTCCTGATGTTGACGGTAAGCGTTTAAAGATATTCGTTAACAGTAATGGTGCAAATAAGATAGCAGCAGCGGCTTCCGATGGTCATAAAACTGTTTCCAGTGTAGATGCAGTGGCGGGTGCTTATTTTTATCTGCCTGTTGAAAAGCCGGTACTATGGTCGCCTGATGCACCCTTTCTTTATGACCTTAAGCTAACGCTTTACAACCCGGACGGCAGTGTGGCAGACGAAGTAAAGAGTTATTTCGGGATGCGGGATATAAAGCTGGGTAAGGTAAACGGGGTTGTAAGGCCCCTTTTGAACGGGAAGTTTGTTATGCAGCTGGGACTGTTGGACCAGGGCTACTGGCCGGATGGTGTGTTAACAGCACCTACTGAAGATGCGCTGAAGTTTGATATTGCGTTCACAAAAAAGGCAGGGTACAATCTTATCCGCAAGCATATGAAAACCGAACCGCAGCGTTTTTATTATTGGGCGGATAAGCTGGGGTTGCTGGTTTGGCAGGATATGCCGGCCATATGGTATCAGCATGAAGATACAGCCGTTACCCGGAAACAGTTCCGTGAGGAGCTGAAGGCAATGATTGATGAGCATTATAATTCGCCCTCCATCATAACCTGGGTGCCTTTTAACGAGAACTGGGGCGCATTTGACGTTAAGGAAATTACCAACTGGGTGAAAGCTTATGATCCCTCCCGGCTGGTGAATGGTAACTCGGGATTTAATAATAACCCAAGCTATCAAAAACCATATGGCGATCCGGAAAACGGGGATTATGTAGATACCCATATTTATATAGGACCTTACAAAGCATCTGTGCCGGACGGTAAGCGCGCAGCATCGCTGGGCGAATTTGGCGGCGTTGGATTATTTACCCGTGGACATATGTGGCCCGTAGAGAATAATGCATATGCTTATGAGCCCACCCAGGCGGCGCTTACAGACCGCTATGTGCTTTTACTGGATCAGGTAGCGCAGCTTATGAAATACAGGGGACTTAGCGTAGCCATTTATACGCAAACAACAGATGTGGAGCATGAAGTTAATGGCCTGCTGACTTATGACAGAAAGGTTGAAAAGATGCAGGTAGACAGGGTAAAGGAGATTAACCAGGCTGTTATAGAAGAATCAAAGGAGATGAATGATGGGAATCATTGATGGGAAGCAAACACTTCATTTTCACAGGCGCTTTTAAATATCGCGTTCAGGCCAATCAGCAATGTTTGTAATTTTAAAGGGTTTCAGCCATTAACCGGCGGAAACCCTTTACCATTAAGTGACCTTTTACAGTGCAAGCCCTGGCGGGCGAGGTCGCAAACAGCCCTTTAATTTGTCTTATACAGCCGCTATCCAGGTTTAATCTTCTTCACATCTTTGTTGTGTTGAAAGTAACGGATAAACAACCAGGATAAAAGGTAAGTGGAGCAGCAACCACTGCAAAAACGGGCGGAACCGAAAAGCCAGATGAGTAGGAACAAAAAATATATATTATGTCAAGCAATACTGTTTCGCTACACAGAGTTCTTAAAACATCTCCAGAAAAGGTATTCCGTGCATTTACTGAAGCTTCAGCAATCGCTTCATGGTTACCTCCTTACGGGTTTCTTTGTACCGTTCATCAAATGGATGTAAAGACAGGCGGTTCTCATAAAATGTCATTCCAGAATTTCTCAACCGGTAACAGCCACTCATTTGGTGGAACATACGTGGAAATCAAACCTAATGAGTTTTTGAAATACACTGATAAATTTGACGATCCCAACCTGCCGGGAGAAATGACAACCTCCGTTTGGCTGCGGAAAACTATCGCCGGAACAGAAATAAAAATTACCCAGGAAGGAATTCCTGCTGTTATACCTGCAGAAATGTGCTATTTAGGCTGGCAGGAATCGCTGGAAAAGCTGGCTAAGTTAGTGGAGCCTGAGATACCGGATGCCTGATGGCTATATGCTTAAAAACACAAAAAGCCGCGTAAACCTTACGATTTACGCGGCTTTGATATTGCCTGGGTTGTGAACCCTAATGACAAATGGTCGTAACTGCTCTTTATGTTGATGCAAATGTCCTGAAATGAGAAGCTGCATCCGTGTTAATTTCGTTTAACCGTTAACTTTACAGCAGCAAACCTGGATAGTAGCATTTCACGCCTTGGGATGCGCAACCGGGTGCTACCGGTTACCCGCAATTGATCTGAACGGAAACAAAGTTTAAGATGCGGAGAGTAGGGTGCGGATATGCTTATTATGATTTTTAAAAAAGCATTTATGAATAAGGAGCTTTTTTTTCATCAAATCCGTAAATATTACCCTATTGCCGAAGCGACAGCATCTGCCTGGAGTACTTTGCTGCAGCCAAAGACTTATGGAAAAGGAGAATACCTGGTTAAAGAGGGCGAGGTGCCAAATAAAATTGCTTTCATCTGCCAGGGCCTGGCTTATCAATCCTACTTGCCGGACGAAGGTGAGATGATTATCAAATATTTTTTTCCTGAAAACAGGCTCGCGGCATCCGTCACGGCAACCATGACCCGGACACCAAGCCACTTCTCGATTGTAGCTATTGAGGAAACGGTGGTTTTGGAGTACGATTTTGCAGAGTTTAGAAAGCTGGTTGAGCAACATAGCGACTTAGCCCTTTTTTACATTAACTACCTCGAAAAACATTGGGTCATCGAAAAAGAACCGCTTGAAATTGCCTTTCGCACAGATACGGCGGCTAAGAGATACGAGGACTTTTTGTTATCCCACAAGCATATTATCCATCGGTTAAAGAAATATGCTGATGGATGATGGTTTTAGGGCTGGGATCGCATTCCGGCTGTGGGTTGTGGTTTATTCTGCTATAAAGCTTGAATAATAATCTTATCTGGTCACGATCTTTACAAGACAAATTTCAGATCAGTTTTGAACTTTTTATTGTAGCGGAAATTGGCTAAATTTAGTATAATTATCGCCTGCAACTCACTGGCAGGCGTAGAGCAATTTTCAAATGCCTGTAATTGTCGGGAACCCAAATCAAATTTCAATATGAAATACGTCATTTTGTTGATCATCACGTTTACAATCTACGCTTGCGGTGACACCGGAAGCAAAGTAGAAGAATCTAACCTACTGACCGGTAGATTTCTTTATACACATTCGCGGGAAGTAGCGCACATGAACGATAATACAGTAACGAGCCGGGAAGTGAAGGATTTTGTAGAGATCAAAAAGACAGACAACGGATATTCGGTCAGAGAATGGGTGATCGAAACGATGCCGCCCAAGAACGGAAAGCCGAGTTATGACACGACAGATCTTGGAACGTTTACAGCACAGTATGAACCAGACAGTAAGAAACTCACTGCACTAAAAACTGATGTGCATTATGCCGATGATGGTAGTTATATTTATATGGGTGATGAACAGGATGAAAAGTATATGCGTGTAGAATAGGAGCAAAAAATATCGCTGTTTAAACCGGAGCGTTCAGGTTCCGGTTTTTTATTGTAATTACAGATAGAACAACAGGGAAGAATGAAAATACTGTGACACAGTGTATGTCGGTTTTGAAGGGATTTTAGATTAAATTTGTAGCTCAGTTTCATGAAAATAAACCTCTTACGATTTTTTTTTAATCATAAGAGGTTTCTCGTCAACGTGACCCCGCAGGTA
>NZ_DASTRI010000182.1:0-10238 GCF_035761305.1 Chitinophaga sp.
TGGTTAATGTTTGACCTTGCTGCAAAATTGATTTGGCAAGGTGGGGATGACGTATATGATGGTGGTAAAAAAGATGTAGCAAGACTTTATGAATATTGGGTGTTTTTTAAGTTGACGGATGCCATTGTTGAGATTTTTAAAATAAATGTCAGCGAGATTAGCAGGCTGGTTGAACATACAACTGATGGTTTAAACTTAAAGTTAAAGCAAGGGAAAGAGTGTGTGCCATTGTTAAGCGTTTTCGAACATGCTACCAGGAAGTTCAATGTTCGCTTTAGTTATAATAGGACTTTCAATGGCGAACAGGCATATCCGAATGGTGGTAGTTGGACGAATTCATTTAGGCCAGACTTTACGCTTAGCATTTGGCCGTTTGGTGTAACAGAAGCAGGAGCGGAGCGAGAAGAATCTATACTGCATATACATTTTGATGCAAAATATAAACAGAACCTACATGAAGCTTCTGTGTCGGATGAGCATTTGATAACAGAAGAGCAGAAACAAAACCAAAGTATCTATAAAAATGAAGATTTGCTTAAAATGCATGCTTACAGGGATGCTATTAGGCGTACAGCTGGTGCCTACTTATTGTACCCAGGTGATGTAGTTGACAAAAGAATGAGGTACCACGAAATAATACCTGGCATTGGCGCCTTTTCAATTAAGCCGTCCGTGGTTAACAATGGAACTAAAGAGTTAAAGGAGTTTCTAAGCAATATTATTGATCATTGTTTAAACCGAGCATCTCAACGAGAACGTATGGCCTATAAAGAATACGACATACACCGGTACTCTAATGTCAACAATCTAAGCGTATTGCTTCCTGAAGTACATGGTTCTAACAGAGCCCTAATACCTGATGAGACTTTTGTGTTAGTGGGATACTACAAGAATGAACAGCATCTTGATTGGATTATTGAAAAGGGACTTTATAATACGAGAATAGATGGTGAGCTGGGTTCTGTGAATATTAGTCATAAAGAAACAGGGGCTAAGTATCTTTTATTATATACAGGGAAAGAGAAACGAGCACATAAAATCTTTAAATTAAAAGAACAAGGGCCTAGAATATTTTCGAAAAAAGATTTAGTGAATAAACAATATCCATCCCGGCCAAGTCATACATTTTATTTGGTTTTTGAGATTGAACAAACGCTTGAAAAAGAGTTCGAGAACCAAATATGGAATATTGGACAATTAGAAAGATTCCCTACAAAACGTGGGATGCCCTTTAGTGTTGTCTTATCTGAGCTTATGAGAGTATTAGAGAAGAGCTAGAAATTTTCATTTTCGACATTTATGAATAGTGAAATAGTTTAATTTGTTGTTGTAGAGCAGCTCCGTTGGTGGATTGTTGTGTCACTGTGGAATATATTTCCTCTTCGAACGATACAAAATAGTAAACAACATTTACTTATCCCGCCGCAGCCAGGCCATGAATCAAAAAGTAAACATTACAGGTTAATACGGTGTTATATAAAGCGAATGCTGCCAACAGATATAGGATTTATTCCCTAAGTGTTTACAGATTATTAATAGTATAAATAGGTAGGATATACGTAGGAAATGGTGAAAAGCTATAATATATAAACAGTAACTGCGTCCACAAGCCGGTAAAAGAGAATGAATTAGGTATCTTTTTTGCTATAAAATGATTATGGAAAAGCAACAATTAACAGTGCCCTATAAGGGAAACGAATATGATGTTTACCTGGCAATAGAAAAGAGGCCAACGGAAAAAAAGCCCGCGCTTCGCCGTATATGTGCGCAAGTAGGGGGGCAGGACATACTTTTTGTAGCAAACGGCCATATATGTTCGCACGCCATCTATCGTGAAAGCATAATAGATGAAGGTTTGTTAGCAGAAATCAGCAAGCGTATTTGCACCGAGTATTTGTAACCTCTTACGTTATTTAAGAAGTCGTCCTTCCATCTATTGTTAAATTATAACAGGAGCTTATTATGGCCTTTATATCCTCAAAATAGCAAACCCGCCGCAATGGCGGGTTTTTTTGTGCCTGGAAGGTGTGCCTATACAACACTACTGTTATTGATAACGGCATAGGTTATACGAAATTATGGAGAATTTGAAAGGATGACATCGCTTGTTTACAACATTGGCATATTGAATAATACATAGGTACATAAGTGTTATAACCAGTGTAAGGAGCCATAAATGCCACAATTGGCATAGTGCTTGTTTTCACAGTTATAAAAAGCTTATGAAAAACAAAATGAGAATTTTTGCAGCCTTATTATTTGGTGCCATGTTGGTTTTTACTGTTGGATGTAGTAAGGATGATGATCCGGCAGACAACGATTTTTTTGTAGGCACATACAGTGGTGATATTTCTTACAATGATGGCAGCCAAACCGTTACAGACGATGATGGGCGCGTAACGGTGGTTAAAGTAGACGACACTTATTCCTTTGATTTCGGAAGCGGCATACCTAATATTACCGGCGTGAAATTTCAAAAACAGGACGAAAATACATACATCAGTGTAGGCGATGGCGTTACAGGTATTACCGTTACTGCGCACACGTTAAAAATGCTGGTGTCGAAAGATGGCGCCACCTGGACGGCGGATTGTACAAGATAGTGATTGCAGCTATAATAAAATATAAAAGCCATCTATCCCTAAAGACAGATGGCTTTTATTATCAGCTTATCTTTTTAACGGGCATAGAACTTTTGACAAAGGGGAAGATTCACGAGCGCTGATGCGCCGCCTTCACTTGCATTTAATGTTCTTCCATCCTGCAGGTAGATCCTGCCGTCATGGTAAACCGCCGGCAATGTTTTGCCGCTGTTGTCGTAATTACCAGGTACGGGCAGGTATTCTTTTCCACCCAGTTTAACCGGCTGCTGTATCTTGTCTATAATCCATTCCCCGGTAGATGGCCTGTATACCGCCATTTCCGCGCGCCCATCCCCGTCATAGTCAGCCGGCACGGGCATTTCGCCCGGTACATGCTGCACCTGCAACGGAATATTACCAAGGGTGGTTTGCCAAAACGAATTGTCTGTTCTGAAAATGCCCACATCCAGTTTGCCGTCGCCGTCATAATCAGCCGGCACCGGTATGCCGTGTTGATGACCGAACCGGATGCTATCTAGCCCATTGATGTACCACGTTAAAGTAGAAGGGCGGTATACGGCTGCTTCGGCAAAGCCATCGCCGTCATAGTCGCCGCAAACCGGGATGTCGCCTGCACGGCCCAGGGTTATTTCTTTTCCGCCTTCCAGGTAAAATTTTCCTGCCGAAGGCCGGAAGAAAGCAAGCTCCGTTTTCCCGTCGCCGTTATAGTCGGCCGGCGTTGGTATATCCCCTTCAGCGCCAAATGTTATAGCCGGTTGCTCCTGTATGTTCCATTTCCCTTTTGAAAAGAAGGTAAGCTCTGTTTGTCCGTCGTTATTGAAATCATACATGCGGGCTACATTTGTATGATGCATCCACGGAAGGGTAAATTTGCTGTCGGCATCTGTTTCTTCCTCACCGGTATAGGGTGAGAAGGTGCGTACTGAGATCAGGTCCCTGGACTTTGAGAATGTCATCAGGCGCATTAATCCGTGTCCCCCGTTTGGCCTGCTTTGGTAGTCTGACAGGAAAGATTTGATAATGTTACCGGCATAACCATCCTGGCGATAACCTTCTCCGTTATCTCCCACATGGCCGGACAGGGTCATGATCACATTGGGATAGCTTTTCAGGCGGTCGAACCGGCGTTGCCCCTGCATGCTGAACTTTGGAAATCCTTTTTCGTTAGTGCCAGGGGTATTGTTAAAGTGAATGAAGGAGTGGCTTACAAGAATAGCCTTGTGGTCGGCATATTTTTCCAGCAGCTGCGCCGCCCATTTATTCAGAGGCTCAATATCCTCATCATAGGAATCATATTCCATATAAACCACAATAAACTTTACCCCTGCGGCGGTGAACAGGTCATAATGGCTGTCGTTATTGTTCCGGTAATGTCCGCCATACCAGGGTTTACTTTTAAAATGGTCAATACCGAAATACTTGTTAAAGAAGTTTGTTTTCCCACTCAGCGGGTACTGGCTCTTGGTTTGGTCATGGTTGCCCACTGATATTCCGTAAGGGATGCCTTGCGGATAGCCCGGCTGCGGCTTATCCAGCCGGTATATGGCATCGGCTGCATTTACCCACTGCTGCGGATATTTTTCGCCATCATCGGTAATATCGCCCAGGTGTATAACATACGCGATCTTCTCCTTTGCCGCATTTTTCACGATCCAGTCGGTTTGCGCGAAGAACATTTCTTTTTTCCCGCCATGCTTTTCCGATGTATAATACTGTGTGTCGGGAAGCACTGCAATAGAAAACTCGTCATCCTCCGGCTGTGGCTTCATAAATGCGGCGGCGCCGCATATGAGCAATACACCAGCACCCAGAAAAAAAAGAATCAGCTTTTTGTAAGAAGGGCCTTTTTGTTTCATCTCGTTAATAAAATTTAGCGCAAAGCTATTAGTATGCCCGTTGCTGTTAGGCTGTTTATAAACAATTAATATGGATTTAATATAAGGGTAATATTCGCATAATACTGCTGTAACACCTTTGCAGCCGGAAAAGGGGACTTTCCAAAATACGAAACAGCTTCGCTTCACACTTGCGCTGCTATAGTGCTTTGCTTTTACATTCAACCATTCTTTAAAATATGAGTAAGGAATACACGCATGATTATCCCGTTAGAAAATTCGTGGCGCTGCTATTTGGTTTGTTCTTATGCCAGGCAGCACTGGCGCAGCAAACTGGCACCATCACAGGCCGGGTAACCGGGGAAAATGAGGCGCTTCCCGGCGCAACAATCGCTATACAGGGTACCCGGTACGGAGTACAGGCCGATGCCAACGGTAATTACCGTATTGAAGTACCTGCAGGCACCTATACAGTGATTGCAACATTTGTCGGCTACAGCAGGCAGGAAATGAAAGGCATTCAAGTAAAGGAGAATGCCAGCTACCGGCTGGATATAAGCCTGCCGGTGGCAAATGCGCAGTTGAAAGAAGTAACAGTGAGCTACGGCAAACAACGGTCAAGGGAAATTACCGGCTCAATTGCCACTGTTAACGCGCAAAAGCTGCAGGACATGCCCGTGATGCAATTCGCACAGCAATTGCAGGGAAAGGTAGCCGGTGTGCAGGTATCGCAATATAGCGGCCAGCCGGGGCGGGGCATTGGTTTCATTGTGCGTGGGGCGGCATCTTTTTATTCCGGTAATCAACCGCTTTTTGTTATTGATGGTACGCCCATTACCGGCAGTATTAATAATATCAATCCTGCGGAAATTGAGAGCTTCAGTGTGTTAAAAGATGCATCTGCCACCTCACTATATGGTTCCAGGGCTGCAAACGGCGTAGTGCTGATGACTACAAAACATGCGAAGGCCGGCGCGCCAAGAGTGGAGTTCTCTGCTAACTATGGTTTGCAGAAAATACCCGAAAACAAGCTGCCAAAGCCGATGAACGCACGGGAGTTCGCCACTTTTATGAAGCAAAGGGCTGAAGACGGGCTTAAATATGAATCCGGGTATAAAGTTTCTGCGGATTATCATGCCGCATACGATAATCCTGAGCAATACGGAGAAGGCACTAACTGGTTTAAGCTGATGACCCGTACTGCACCTATTCAAAGTTATGACCTGGTGGTGCAATCGGCCCGCGAACATTCTTCTTCTACGGTAATTGCCGGGTACCAGGAGCAGCAGGGTGTGATAATCAACAACGGCACCAAGCTATTTTCACTGCGCTTTAACCAGGATGTTACTTTAAGCAATAACAAGCTGAAGCTGGGCTTTAATATCGCCCCAGCTACCGTGTAGACCACAATAACCGGATGTCTACCGATGGTGTAGGCGGGTTTTTTGAACGGTTCTTTGAAGCCAGCCCGCTTATATCTCCCTATAATCCCGACGGCAGCTATGTAAGGAATGTAAACTCACCCGGCATGGTGGCGTACATAAATCCGCTGGCTACTTATAAGCTTACGAATGACGATTATTATACTACCCGCATCCTGGGTAATGGCTATCTTAATTATGAGTTCCTGCCTGGCTTAAGCCTGAAAACAAACCTGGCTGTAGACAAAGGCGGTGAAACCAGGAAATATTTTCAATCCGGCCAGGTAACAGGCACACAGGGACAAACCACCGGCACCAGTTCCGCGGTAGACAATGGTTCCTGGACAGCAGAAGCAAATCTTGTTTATAATAAAACCATTGCCCGCGATCATGATATTGAAGTGCTGGCAGGTTATTCGGCACAGAAATTCAGCACCTATAGCAATACATTAACCGGCCTTGGATTTACCAGCGACGACATTCCTTATCTGAATGCCGCTACAAGCATTACCGGCAGCAGCGGGGCCGGCGCCTATTCCCTGCTTTCAGGTATTGGCCGTATTAATTACAGCTTTAAAAAGAAATATCTGCTTTCCGCTGCATTGCGCCGCGATGGATCTTCGAGGTTCGGCATCGACAGGCAATGGGGTAACTTTCCGTCCGTTTCGGCCGGGTGGGTGGTAAGCGATGAAAAGTTCATGGAGAAAATTAAGCCCGTTAACTTCCTTAAAATACGCGCCAGCTATGGTATTACCGGTAATAACTTCTTCGGGAATTACGATCCCCAGGCGACCATCGGCACTTACTATTATAATTTTAACAACGAAATTACACAGGGGCAAACCATTAACCGGCTTGCCAACAGCGAGCTGAGATGGGAGCGGAACAAGCAGTTCGACATCGGCCTTGAGCTGGCTGTGCTCAACAACCGTATCAGTCTTACGTACGATTACTATCATAAGATTACAGATGGCCTGATACAGCAACGGCAGATCCCTGTTTCATCAGGTTTTTCGCAGATCATTTACAATGTAGGCGAGCTTAAAATGTGGGGGCATGAATTTACCATAAGCTCAAAGAACCTTACAGGGCCGCTGCAATGGAATACAAGTCTTGTAATGTCTTTCGACCGTAACCTGATCACCAACCTTGTTTCGCCGGGCTTTATCAGGAGGAATAATACGGTTACTTCTGATTACTACCGCCAGCAGGTGGGTCATCACCTGGGAGAGTTTTACGGTTTTGTATATGAAGGATTATACAAAGATGCAGAAGACCTGGCCAATTCCGCGAAATACCAGAGCACTGCCGCCAACCCGAATGGCAGTTCCGACATAGGCACACTGAAAATGAAAGATATTAACGGGGACGGTGTAATTGATGATGTAAATGACCGCACCTTTATCGGCGATCCTACGCCCACATTCACCGGTGGTTTGGTGAACACTTTTTCCTACAGGCATTTCGATCTGAATATTGACATGACCTATTCCGCAGGCGGCAAGATACTGAATGCGGCCAAATGGGCTTACCAGACAAATATGGACGGCTCCAGGGTTCCGCTTGCCGCTGCCCTTGATCACTGGCGCTCTGTTGATGATCCGGGATCGGGTGCTTACCCGCGTACGAAAACCGGTACTACTGCTTTGGGAAGATCTGTAAACAGCCAGTGGATAGAAGACGGCTCCTACCTGGCGTGTAAGAATGTCACACTTGGATATTCAATGCCTTTGAAAAACAGCATGCTGGCTAATTTCAGGATATATGTATCGGTGCAGCAGGCGTTTGTGCTTACCGGGTATTCAGGTATGAACCCCGAAGTGAACGTAGGCGGCATGGACCAGACTGCAGGCGTGGGCATTGACGAAAATGCCTATCCTATTCCCAGAACTTTTTCCATAGGCATCAATACCACATTTAAATAATCAGATCATACAGCATACGATGAGAAAGTTATTTCCGATAATAGTGTTGTCAGCAATGGCAGCCGTATCATGTAAAAAGGATTTTATTCAGCTAACACCTGAAGATAGCTATACCGCGGGGAACTTCTATAAAACGGAAACGCAGTTCCAATCGGCTGTTATAGCTGCCTATGCGCCGCTGCGGGATGTGCTGGTGAATGATTACTTTACTTCAGAAATGCATTCCGATAACACCATATACCAGCCAATACCCGGTAACCGCGGCACAGCCATTGTGCAAAGGGAAAACATTTCCGACTTTACCAATACATCTACCAATGCCTACGCCAATGCCACCTGGGAGCACAGCTACACCGGTATTGCCCGCTGTAATATTGTGATAGACCGTTTGGCAGACGCCAGTATCAGCGACTCTGCAAAAACTGTTTTCGACGGGCAGGTAAAATTTCTCCGGGCATTGAATTATTTCAAACTGGTTCGGTTATACGGCGGTGTGCCTTTGTTCCTGCATGAAGTTACAAAAGCCGATGATGCTTTCAGGGAGCGGGCAACTGTGGCAGAAGTTTACGATCAGATCATTGCCGACGCAACAGACGCAATTAATGAACTTAAAGCGCCTGCCAGGTTTCCGCAAACAGGCGAAGCCACCAAAGGAGCTGCTACATTGCTGTTAGCCGAAGTATACGCCGTGCAAAAGAAATGGAGTGAGGCCGAAGCTTTATTGAACAGCATGGCCACAATGGGATATGATCTGAATGCCGACTATGCGGATGCTTTTTCACCTGCAAATAAGAACGGCCGTGAATCGGTTTTTGAGATACAATACCTGGGCGGTACGGCTACCGGCGCCACGCCGGATGTATTGTCATTCCACTTTTTGCCAAGAAGCACCGATACCAGGCTGCTGACAGGCATCTCTATTAACAATACCGGCACCGGCGGATGGAATACGCCTTCGTCAGACCTGATCCAGGCTTTTGAACCTGGCGACAAACGGCTGGATGCTTCCATTGGGATTGTTGAAGGCACTTATAATGCCAGCAGCTACTTTACCTATTCAGCTGTAAAGAGTGTGGTGAATTATACGCCTGATCCCGGCAAAACAGGCGTTCCGTATATAAAGAAGTATTTGCATTCACCTTTGCCTGCCCCTACCGGTTCAAGCGATGATTTTCCTATTTACCGTTATTCCGATGCTTTATTGCTGCTTGCTGAGGCATTGAATGAACAGGGCAAGTCAGGCGAAGCGCTGGTACCCCTGAACAGGGTAAGGCAACGGGCCGGCTTGCCGGATGTAACCACCGCCAATCAAAGCGCGTTGCGCAGTATTATCCTGCATGAGCGCCGGGTGGAGCTTGCCTTTGAAAACCATCGCTGGACAGACCTGCTCCGGACAGACAGCGCGCTTGCGGTTATCAATGCATTTGGCAAAGTAATTAAACAGGAGCAACCCTTCCTGGCGGCAGATGCATATGTGATTGATCAGCATCAGCTGCTGTTTCCGGTACCGCAGCCGGAGATAGATTTGAACCCGAAGATGGTGCAGAACGGGGGGTATTGATGGAGGAAATAGAAGAAGGATAGATGGCTTTAGCTAAATAACTAAAGCCATCTATTTAACAAGAAGCCGACCGATTATAATTGAGAATACTTCACTGTCTTTCCCTAAATCCAATATGGGATTTTTTCCAGCGGTTTTTAGGATTTGAATACCTTGCTGCTGCCGGGTAATTTTGATAATTTTCTCTAATCTTATTTTTGACGTCTTTTCGCTACCTGTAAATATTAGTTGCTTATTAGTTAGGTGCAGTATACCTCTTTCTATCAGTTTGGACTCGTATCGTCCTCTGCCAACAGAACGATCTTCATACCAAAACACATTTTTAATACGACAATGACATATTTCACTTTTAGTAAGCGGGATTTCCGGTAAAACCTTTGGTAGTGGCTCATTTTCAATGCGCCAGTAGTATTCAAACGTCTGCAGTTGTTTTTGGATAGCATCATCTTTCAAAATTTCTACGGCCATATTTTTTTCCAGGACCATTAATGTATGCTTACCTTCAGCAGACAACCGTTTATGTTTAAAGATAGAGGCCATATGTTTATGCACATATTCTTGCCTTAGCTCCAAAGATATTTGCGCTGCTGATTCCAGAGGAAGTTTTAAAGCGTGTGCAAGCGTTTCCAGTCTGGTATGATCATCATTACTATATCTGCCGTTCTTAATAGTTTTTAACACGGCGTCGCGGAAAAATTCTTCTCCTAGCGTAATATGAAATGGCGCTATCTCTTCCTGCTTTAATTTCAACAGGTTTTGCAAATGCAATAGGCTAGGGTCTGGATTGTAGTTGAAACCCTGAACGTTTAGAGAAAATTGCAGAAAAACGACATAGAACTCTTGCATATTTAGGGTGAATGTCTTGTGAAGATCTATGTTATACCTGTTTTCAA
>NZ_DASTRI010000183.1:0-12655 GCF_035761305.1 Chitinophaga sp.
AGGAGGTGTTCTTAAACGAATGATCGGCTCCTGCAATTTCCTTCTCACTGGCTACATTCACCAGGCCCAGGTCTGTATTTAAACCAAAGTAAAGGCCTTGTTTCATTTCATAGCCTACCTGGATGCCGGCGCCGGCGTCAAAGCGGTTCAGCTTCATGTCGCCTGCTTCATCATCAAACGCCTTGGCCTCCAGGCTTACATTGCCTGCGCTGCCTTTATATTTCCCGCCTATGCCGTAAGCCAGGTAAGGGCCAACACCTAATACCAGGTTGCCGTTACCTACTTCCGGCTTGTATGTGAAAAGAACAGGTACCTGCAGGTAAGACAGCGTGGTTTTAACATCGCCGTTATCTTTATCCTTACCGCCCTTGCCGGCATACAATAAGCCGGTACCGATAAAAAACTCATCTGCCAGCGGCAGGTCTACCGTAATCCCCGCTCTTATGTGGGTTATCAGGGAGCTGGTAGTTTTATCTCCTCCAAGCTTGGTGGTAGCGCTGGAAAAATTAGGCCCGGCTACTACCCCGAATTTTACCTGTCCGAATGAAAGGGCTGCAACCAGCATAGCTGCTGCTGATAAGAGTACTTTTTTCATCTGTGTTTTTTTTACTGGTAAAACAACCGCAGGCCCGTGTTATACCTTTTGTGGTGTATTCAATAAAAAGATGCCGCCTGCATGCACCTGTAATAAACTGCCTAGAACAGGAAGCCAACAGATACGCTGAACACACGGTTCTTGCTCTTGTTGTCGCTGCTGTCTTCCTGGCCGGAAAATATCTTGTTAAAGCCTAACCCATACTGGGCAGAGATCAGGAAATTAGAAACTTCCGCACCTACCATCAGGTTACCGCCCCAGTCAAAACGCTTGTATTTGTCAAGGCCCTGGTTTGGATCATCATTGTTAAACGGGGTATCATCATCCCATTTAATGCTACTGCTGCCTTCTGTGCTGGCTACACCGGTATTTACCACGTATTTGTTTTTACCGGCTACGCCAAAAGCAAAGTAAGGGCCTATACCCGCAAACAGGCGCGCATTGTCCGCAATGGGCACCTTACCTACGAAGTTCAGCGGTATCTCAATGTACTGGGGATTAGTGGTGTATTTTGTATACGGACTGGTAACAGAAGGATTGTCCTTGTCACCACTTTCTACCTTGGAACCTTTGCTGCTGTAAAATACACCTGGCTGAAAGGACAGTATATCTTTTATCAGCGGCATATCGGCTATTACACCTATGTGATAGCGGGATATGGCTTTGCTGTTGTCTGTAGCACCACTATTGCTGGTGGAAATATTAGCCAGGTTCCAGCCGCCTTTAACACCTACCCTTACCTGGGACATGGCAGCCAAAGAAAAAACCAGCGCTGCAAAAGACAGGATTAACTTCTTTTTCATAATCAACACTTTTTGGGTTATAAATCACTTTTTCGCTCACCAAAGGGTGTTTCCAAAGACTATGCCAAATAGTTTTTTTGAAAATTTATCTTGTTGATTACAAATAAGTTGTAACGCCTAAATGAAGGAGTAATACGACGGTGTTAAGGGTATGTTATATATGGTGAGGGATGTTGCGCCCCGCGGGTAATAACATTCAGCCGGCTTTATGCAGGCGCCGCGCAGTAGGTTGTATAGGCGCCGGCTTTCCAAGGGTGTAAAACCGGTATTTTACCCGTATGCTACCGGTGTGTTCCCTACATGCCATTGCTGCGACATTGCTGCGCAATGCCTGCGCAACTACTCTCCCCTACATAAACCCCCACATTTTTTTGCGGGGGTGTTAAAGCAGGGGTCAACACACATTTTTATGGCTGGTATTACGGCGGCAGTTAGCCGTTGCCTGTTATTTTTTTACGGCGGCTGTTCCTTCCTCCTGCTGCTCCAGTCTTTCCAGGAAGCCGTTCAGCTGCTCTACGCCCAGGCGTTTGGCCAGTATTTTCTTCTTTTCATCCAGCAGGTACACCACGGGGGTGCTGTACACATCGTACAGGCGGCGGTAGTTGCTTTGCGATTGCGGGTCCCAGGCATGTACCCAGCCGGTAAGGTGGTGCTCTTTAATAAACTGTAGCCATTCTTCCCGTGTACCGTCCGTTTTTATACCCAACATTACTACGCCTTTTTTCTGCCAGCTGGCTTTAAAGGCGCTGTCCAGGCGGGGCACTTCGGTTTTGCAATGCCCGCACGTGGGGTCCCAGAATACCAGCACGGTATATTTGGCTTTGGTGCTATACAGGGAAAGCGGTTTTGAGGTGGAGTCCTGCATTTCCAGGGGCGGCGCCTGCTGCCCTATAAGATTGGGCGCTATGGCATAGGCCCGGGATATGATCTTGTTCAGCTGGTCGCTGGTTAACCAGTAGGCATCGCCGGGTACGTAGTATTTTTCTACCAGGTGCACAAACACGGCGTCCATACCCATGTAGGGCGATGTTTCGTAATTATAGGTAAGCCACCACAGCACGTACTTAAACATTTCCTTGTCTTTACGTGCTTTGGCTATTAGCTGGTCGCATTCCGCAATAACGGAGTCGGGCTGCATGGGCACCACCTGGTTAAAATACTTGCTTAGCTTGCCTTCCAGTATGGGGGTGCGCACCAGGCGGCCGTCGTTCAGGTTCACATCGTCCCAGTAATGGGCGCGGTAATAGCGGTAAGCAAAAGTGGAGTCTTCACCGGCTGGCCTGGGCGGCACCTCCGGATCGCGCATGGCTTTGAATATGCTGGTTAATAACGACCCGGGATGCTTGTTTATAAAGGCTGTACGGTAATCCTGTATCTCTTTGTTCAGCGCTGTTTGCAGGGGACGCGCCCGGGCGGTGTCCGGTGCAGTACGTTTCGCCAGCAGGTCCTGTATGGCGGCTGTTTTAGGCTGCAGCTTAGCCAGGAAACGGTTGTATTCCAGGAACAGGTCGTTCTCCGGCGATGTTTTATATACGGTTTTGCCCACCAGGTCAGTAGTATCTACACTAATGGTAAAAGTCTGGTTTTTATCCAGCAGCATTTCAAAGTAGCGCTGCTTTCCGGGAAATACCACCATGTAAATGCCCCCCGGCAAAGGCTCCTTGCCTTTCAGCACCGCGGTGCCGGTAGCGTCTATCATGGCAGAATCGGCGAGGTAGGTGCCTTTGCCCATGTAATGGGCCAGGAACATGCGGCCGCTGGTAAATTGCCTGAATTTAACGGTAAGCTGGTAGCCCTGCGCCTGCAACTGCAGCTGGCTGTAACACAAAACGGCGATGAGGAATAAAAGTTTACGCATAGGATTAGGATGGGTGTAAATGTAGCAGTAAAAAATGAAAAGTCCATATCATGTATGACCAGTGGTTGCATGCACCAGCCCATCAAAAACACTACCTTTGCACCCGTGAGGAAAAAAAATGTGGTACTGGAAAAAGTACCGGTAAGCGCTTATGCCGCAGAAGGCAAAGCCCTGGCCCGTCAGAACGGGAAAGTAATATTCATTGAAGGCGGCGTGGTGCCCGGCGATGTGGTGGATGTTAGGCTCAGCAAAAACAAGAAGGACTGGGCCGAAGGCACTGCCATACACATCCACTCCTACTCCGCCGAGCGGGTTACTCCTTTTTGCGAGCATTTTGGCGTATGCGGCGGCTGCAAATGGCAAATGCTGCCGTATTCCCTGCAGCTGCAGTATAAGCAACAGCAGGTGGTCGATAACCTGCAGCGCATAGGCCGGCTGGAGCTGCCGCCCATCAGCCCTATCCTGGGCTCGCCGCACAGCAGGGGCTACCGCAATAAGCTGGAATTTACCTTCAGCAACAAAGCGTACCTGACCAATGAGGAAATACAGCAAGCCGGTGAAATAAAGCAGCGTAATGCCCTGGGCTTTCATGTGCCCCGCCTGTTTGACAAGGTGCTGGACATAAATACCTGCCACCTGCAGCAGGAGCCGGTAAACCTTATCCGCAACACTGTACGCGCTTATGCAGAAGCCAACGGACTGGCTTTTTACGACATCCGGGCGCAGCAGGGTTGGCTGCGCAACCTGGTGGTACGTATATGCACTACCGGCGAGGTGATGGTGAACCTGGTGATACACCATGAGGATGAAGCTGCCCGCAAGGCCCTGCTGGACCATTTGCTGGCCGTTGTTCCCGCCATTACCACCATTGTTTATACCATTAACCCTAAAAAGAATGATAGTATCTTTGACCTGGAACCCAAAGTGTACTACGGAAAAGGATATGTGGAGGAAAACCTGGAAGACTTTGTTTTTAAAATAGGCCCCAAGTCTTTCTTCCAAACCAATACCTACCAGGGGGTAACGCTGTACCAGGTAACCTGCGATTTTGCCGCTTTAACGGGAACAGAAAGTGTGTACGACCTGTATTGTGGAACCGGCAGCATTGGTATTTTTGTATCCCGCAAGGCCCGCAAGGTCATTGGTATAGAACTGATCAGGGAAGCCATTGACGATGCCCGGGAAAATGCGGAACGTAACCAGGTAAAAAATGCGGAGTTCTTTGCAGGCGATGTGGTGGATATTTGCAATGATGAATTTTTTGCACAGCATGGTCAGCCGGATGTGGTGATTACCGACCCGCCACGGGCAGGTATGCACGAAAAGCTGGTGGGTAAGCTGTTGCAGATAGCGGCGCCCAAAATTGTATATGTAAGCTGTAACCCGGCTACGCAGGCCAGGGACCTGGCCCTTCTCAGCAACATGTACCGGGTTGCCAACATACAGCCGGTGGATATGTTTCCGCATACACATCATATTGAAAATGTAGTATTACTGGAAAAGAAACCATTGGCAGACAGCTGAAAAAATCAGGCAACGCTATGAATAAAATGCAAAGCATTCACGAACACCTTGTAAAAACAAAAATGCAATGATTATCATGGCCTGCCCCGGCTTGCCGGGAGCAAGTTCCATCCCGGTGCACCGGGAACCCGTACTGACCGCTAGAAAAATAAAAATTTAACAGATGAACGAATTCAGGCCCGGCAGATTTGAAATTCTCCCACTGGTGATCAAAAACCTTCTGATCATTAACGGATTGGTATTCCTGGCGCAGAAAACCCTTGACCCTATGATGGGCAACTGGATAACAGATACATTTGCCCTGCACTACTGGGGCTCGGACCTGTTCCGCCCCCACCAGATTGTTACACATCTTTTCATGCACGGTTCCTTCGGGCACATTTTCTCCAATATGTTCACCCTCTGGATGTTTGGCGCCACGCTGGAAAATGTATGGGGCCCCAAACGCTTCCTTATTTTTTATACCATTTGCGGCATAGGCGCCGCCATGTGCCACATGGGCGTGCTTACCTATGAGAACATCCGCCTTTCGCACGATGTACAGGCCTTCCTGCAGGAGCCTACCTACTCCAACTTTGCGCTGCTGGACCGCCGGTACGACCTGGGCTCGGGCAACTTTAACCCCGAGAGTATGAAAATAGCGCTGGCGCAGGCGCCCGGCGATCCCGGTATCATACAAACCGCCCGCGTATTCATTCAGCAATTTGCTATCGACTATCGTAACACAGCCACGCTGGGGGCCTCCGGCGCGGTTTTTGGTATATTGTTCGCCTTCGGCTACCTGTTCCCGAACAGCTTGATCTTCCTGTACTTTCTTTTTCCTATAAAGGCCAAGTACTTTGTTGGCATATTGATTGTGCTGGAGCTGGTTTCAGGTGTTCAAAATACGGCCGGCGATAACGTAGCCCACTTTGCTCACCTGGGCGGAGTTATATTCGGCTATATTTTACTGAAGTTCTGGAACAGTAATAACCGACGGCATTTTTATTAGTTGTACCTTTGTATTAAAGTATTTCGTAGTATGAGAACGGTGGAAAAAGAACGTATTCCAAGCCTTTCTCTTGGAGAAGAAAGGAACATTGTCACCCAGCTGCTTGTTGTAAACCTGACCATATTCATCCTGCTGTTATTTACCAGGGTTATTTATAACATGGAGGATCTCAGCACCTCACGGTTTAATTCGGATGTACTGGCCTGGACCGCGTTGCCCGCTAATCCTGCACGGTTACTTACCCGCCCCTGGACGCTGCTCACCTATATGTTCTCCCACATAGATGTATGGCAGGTATTCAGCAACATGATATGGCTGTGGGCTTTTGGTTCCCTGCTGCAGAACGTAGCCGGCCACCAGCGCATTTTACCTTTATATCTTTACGGCGGCCTGTGTGGCGCTATTTTTTATGTAATGGGCATGCACGCCATGCCGGCATTTGAGAATATACTGCCCACCGGCAGCATGATAGGCGCAGCTGCCAGTGTAATGGCGCTGGCCATAGGCGTTACCACCGTTGCTCCCGGCTACCGGCTGTTTCCCATGCTGGGCCGCGGTATTCCCCTGTGGATAGTTACCGTGCTGTTTGTAACGCTGAATGTAAGCACCCATTTGCTTGATGCAAATACAGACGCGCAAACTTATTTACCTGCCCTGGCAGGCGGCGGCCTTACCGGATTCCTGTTCATGATGCAGTGGAAAAAAGGGAAAGACTGGGGCGCCGGCCTTAACCGGCTTACATATAAGTTCACGCACATGTTCCATCCGGCCGTGCCGCAGGAGCACCACGATGCGGTAGCACTGGTAAAGAAAAAGCTGGCCGCCCCTGTTGGCAGCAATAACCCTTACCGCAGAATAGGGGCTGTACCGGAACAACGGCTAAATGAAATTTTAGATAAAATTTCTGAACAGGGCATGCATGCGCTCACCCCCGAAGAGCAGGAAACCTTATTAAGAGCCAGCAAACAACAGGATAGCTGAAAAAATAATTCAATTTTTATCCTAATACCGTACAGGCTTAACCGCATGTAACCATTTGGAAATTAATTAGCTGTACTATATTTTTATACTGCTAATTAACCCCGCCTGTACACATGAAACGCTTTCAATTGCTGCTACCCCGCTTACTGCTGTGCATAAACTGCCTGTTAAATGTTGGATTATTAACTTCTGCCTGGTTACCGCACCTAAGCCCGCACCAATGGTGGCCCAGCGGCTTTGTTGGCTTGCTGTTTCCCCCGCTGCTGGCAGCTAACCTGGTTTTTATTCCCTTCTGGATCATCTGTAAAAAATGGTACTACTGGCTTTCTGCCGGTACCGTTATATTATCCTACAATGCGGTGCTGGTAAGCTTTTCACTGCACTGGCCGCAGCAATGGGCCCTGGAGCGCCCGCAGCCGCCCCGGTTTACGGTTATGACATTTAATACCAGTAGCATGGGGCTAAAAGGCTATAAGCTGGACGAAGAGATGCATACCTCTATTTTCCGCACTGTGCGCGAAGCCAGCCCGGATATATTATGCCTGCAGGAGTTTTATACCAATGATGATCCCAACCTTACCAATAATATTGCGGGCATACAGCATCACCTGGGCTATCCGCATTACTTTTTTACCTCCGATAAAACACAATGGAACACCTGGCACTACGGCATAGTGGTGTTTTCGCGCTACCCGGTGCTGCACGCCCGCAAAATACCCTGCGGCTACTACAGTGAGGCCGGCAGCGGCAGCAGCATACTGGAGGCCGATATGCTCATTTACGGCGATACCGTTCGCGTATACACGGCGCAGCTGCGCTCCTACATGTTTAACCCCGCAGAGCTGGCGCAGCTGCAGGCCATTAAAAAGCTGGATGGCAACCACACCCGGTTTTCCGGGGCCCGCGGGCTGGTATATAAAATGCGGCATACCTTCACGGCCCGCGCCCACCAGGCCGAGCTGCTGCATAAGCTGGCAAAAGAAAGCCCTTACCCCGCCATTGTTTGCGGGGATATGAACGATACGCCGGTATCGTACACCTACTATACCGTTAGCCGGCAAATGCAGGATGCGTTTCTCGAAAAAGGCAGCGGTATTGGCCGCACGCTTTCCTTCCTGTCGCCTACCCTGCGTATTGATTATATACTGGCGCAATCTTATTTCAATATTCACAGCTACCAAACCTTTCGCAATGCCACGTTTGAGCATTTCCCGGTAATGGCCAGCTTTTCGCTGAAGAAGTAGGCATTCACTTTTTCATATTGTACTTTTACGCTTTTGTATATCTTTATCCAAAAGAGTCAGGTACTAATTTTGAGATTTATCCGGTTTCTTACAAAGAGCTTTTTACTGATCGTTAATATAGGGATAGTATGCCTGTTTTTGCTGGCCTGTCTGGCGCCCTGGGTATCTCCCGTTAGCTGGTGGCCGATCAGTTTCATCACCCTGGTATTCCCTTACTTATTGGTGCTGCTGGTTATTTTTTTCTGCTGTTGGCTGGTATTCAACGTAAAATACTGCCTGCTTTCGCTGGTGGCGCTGGCCCTGGGCTGGAAGTCCATGACAGCCTTTATTGCCTTTCACTGGCCTACTGCCCAAAACCAGTTTGCCGCGCCGCCCGGCAGCATTACCGTAATGAGCTATAATGTGGGGCTGTTTGGCCTGTACCGCGAAAAAGACAGCAAGTACAACCGGCAAACCATGTTTGCGCTCATTAAAAAACAATCGCCGGATATTGCCTGCTTCCAGGATTTTTACACTTCAGAGAAAAAGAACGATTTCAACAACCGGGAAGATATTTCCCGCGAAATGCAGCTGCCTTACCGCTATTTTTCCAGCGATTTTAACCGCAACGGCATGCAGCACTGGGGCTCCATCATCTACTCGCGCTATCCCATTATACAGGCCGAGAAGGTAAAGCTTACCAACGGCCCGTTCAGTGAAAGCATGGTGTATGCCGATGTGATGCGCGGCAGCGATACCATCCGCATCATTAACATGCACCTGGAGTCGTACCGGTTCAATGAAAAAGATTACCGCTCCATTGAAAAAATACGCAAGCAGGAAGATACCGGGCTGGTAGCTACCAAAGGCATTATGCAAAAAATGCGGGAGGCCTTTCAGCGCCGGGGCAGGCAGGCCGATATTGTGGCGGCCTTTATCAAAAAAAGCCCCTACCCGGTGGTAGTTTGCGGCGATTTTAACGACACGCCGGCTTCCTATACTTATTTTACCATCCGCGGCAACCTGCAGGATGCATTCCTGGAAAAAGGTACCGGCATCGGGCGCACCTTTACCGGCCTGGCGCCTACCCTGCGCATTGACTATATTTTGCCGGGCAACCAATTTACCATTAACAGCTTCCGCAAGATCAATTCAGACCTGAGCGATCATTACCCGGTTATTGCCAACCTTACGCTCCGTCAATAAGCCGCCTGCGTTTTACCTGTTAATCACTAACCGCTAAGCACTAATCACTATATTTGCAATCCCGGAAATATTGCTAATATGTCAGATCTGAAAATATATAACACACTACACCGTCAGAAGGAAGTATTTACCCCTTTATATCCCGGGCATGTAGGCATGTATGTGTGCGGCCCCACCGTTTCCGGGGAGTCGCACCTGGGCCACGCACGCCCTTACATCACTTTTGATGTGGTTTACCGCTACCTCATGCACCTGGGCTACAAAGTGCGCTATGTACGCAATATTACAGATGCCGGCCACTTTGAGGAAGAAGGCCGCGATGCAGAAGATAAGATTGCCAAAGGCGCCCTGCTGGAAAAGCTGGAGCCCATGGAGCTGGTGCAGAAATACACCAACCTGTATCACTGGGCCATGCTGCAGTTTAACTGCCTGGAGCCAAGCATTGAGCCTACCGCTACCGGGCATATCCTGGAGCAGATAGCCATGATACAGAATATTATTGCCAAAGGCTATGCCTATGAGGTAAACGGCTCTGTGTACTTTGATGTAAAAAAGTACGCTGAAAAATACGACTATGGTATGCTCAGCGGCCGCGTGCTGGACGATATGCTGGAAACCACCCGTGAGCTGGAGTCGCAGGATGAGAAACGCAACAAGGTTGACTTTGCCCTGTGGAAAAAAGCGCCGCCGGAACACCTGATGCGCTGGAACAGCCCGTGGGGCGAAGGTTTCCCCGGCTGGCACATAGAATGCTCGGCCATGAGCAGCAAGTACCTGGGCAACCAGTTTGATATTCATGGCGGTGGCATGGACCTGCAGTTCCCCCACCATGAATGTGAAATAGCGCAAAGCGAAATTGCCCACGGTGAGCTGATGGCCCGTTACTGGGTGCACAATAACATGATCACCATTAACGGCCGTAAAATGGGTAAGGCTTATGGCAATACCATTAAGCTTACGGAAATATTTGCCGGCACCCATCCCCTGCTGGAAAAGCCCTACAGCCCCATGACCATCCGCTTTTTTGTGCTGCAAACACATTACCGCAGCACGCTCGACTTTTCCAATGAGGCCCTGCAGGCTGCTGAAAAAGGCTTGCAGCGCTTATGGTCGGCGTATGATGTGCTGCAGAAGCTGGCGTATGAAAGCAACGGCAGCCCCTTGAATGAGGAGCTGGATAAGCAGGTGCAGCAATGGTGCCGTGAATGCGACGAGTTTATGAACGATGACTTTAACACCGCTAAAGTGCTGGCCAACCTGTTTGAGCTGGCGCCGGTGATCAACTCCCTGAAAGGCGGGCAGATAAAAATGCACGAGATCAGTGAAAGCACCTTTCAGCTACTGCAAAAAACCTGGCATACCTACCTGATAGATATACTGGGCCTGCAGCCTGAGTCGCAGGTAACGGATAACAGCAAGCTGGATGGGGCGCTGCAGCTGCTCATAGAAATGCGGAAAGAGGCCAAGCTGCGTAAAGACTACGCCACCTCTGACAAAATCCGCAACCAGCTGCTGGCCGTAGGCATACAGCTGAAAGATGAAAAAGACGGTAGCGTAAGCTACAGCATTCTATAAGCCATTTACACAACAGGCGCCGCAAGTGCGGCGCCTGTTTACAATTGTTACCTTACGTAATTATGCGCAAACTTTGGACTATTCTTGCCGGTACTGCTTTGTTACTGGGCGCCTGCCACTCCGGCAACAACAATAATAACGGGGAAGGCAATACGGAAACCGTGGTATCTACCGTTAAGGTACCTGCTTTTAATGCAGATAGCGCTTATGCCTATACGGCAAAACAGGTGTCTTTTGGACCGCGCATTCCCAATACGCCTGCCCAGGAGAAGTGCGCCGACTGGCTCATACAAACCCTGCGCCCCCTGGCCGATACGGTATACGTGCAGCGCACTACGGTTACCGGCCCTAAAAATATACAGCTGCCCTGCATTAATATCATAGGCGTGTTTAACCCTGCTGCTACACAGCGCATACTGGTGCTGGCCCACTGGGACACCCGCCCCCATGCCGACCAGGACCCGGCCGATAAAACCAAAACGTTCGACGGGGCCGATGACGGCGCCAGCGGCGTAGGCGTACTGCTGGAGCTGGCCCGCCAGTTTCACCAGCAAAAGCCTACCATAGGGGTAGACCTGCTGATGACCGATGTAGAGGATTACGGCGTTAGCGATGAGGAGAACAGCTATTGCCTGGGCACCCAGTACTGGGCCAAACACCCGCATGTACCCGGCTACAGGGCCAACTACGGCATACTGCTGGATATGGTAGGCGGCCGCGGCACCCAGTTTTATATGGAAGGCGCATCCCAGCAATATGCCCTGGGCCCCATGAAAGCTTTCTGGGATGTAGCCAACAAGCTGGGCTACTCTGATTATTTCCGCTATGAGAGCAATGGCGCCGCTATTACCGACGATCATGTATATGTAAACACCATGGCCAATATTCCTACTTTTGATATTATTGCTTTGCAGCCCAACGGCAACTTTGCCCCGCACTGGCATACACAAAACGATAATATGAAAGTAATAGATCCCCGCACACTAAAAGCCGTGGGCCAGTCTTTGATGCAGGTGATATATGCGCAGCCGTTCTAAAGACGTTGCAGCGGTAGGATGATTAAGGCTGAATGCAGGATGTTGGAAGTAAGAGAGAGAATGATTGGAGCGGATTTAAAGCTGAGGTAAGGATCAGAAGTAAAGATGACCGGATAGAACCCGGAACTGCATACAGGAGCTTAAACGGTAAGCTGATTGAGCTGCAAACTCCTTAACATTCAATGTGCCGCAGCAAAGGTGTAACAGCTGCTCTTTTTACGTTTAGATGTTTCGTTAATAGCGCCCAAAACTGAAAAGCTATGGCAAAAGCTAAAGCAAAAACAACCTCCGCCAATAAAACAGCTAAAAAAGCCGCCTCCGGGGCGGGTGCTTCCAAACCTGCAAAAAAACAGGGTAAAAATGCAGTGAAACCTGCAGCCGCACCGGCGCGTCCACCTAAAATTAAATTAGCCACAGCTGCTCCAAATCAGGCAACCGCAGCTGCCAAAACCAGGCCTGGTAAAGCCGCAGCAGCTAAGACCGGGGCAGCTAAGGCAGTGGTAGCAAAAGTAGCAACAGCAAAGGCCAATGCGCCTAAAACCATTCCTGCGCCGCCCCTGCAGGATGCCGGTGCGCTGTACCATCCGCACCTAAGCAAGGATAAAAAGCTGCTGACTATTATGACAGGCCTGCTGCCGGTAATACCATCGCGTAAAAATATTGCGCTGCGCCTTATTGCCTCTATTATGAGCCAGCAATTATCTACCAAAGTGGCTACGGTTATTTATAACCGCTTCCTGGCGCTGTACGGCGGCCAGGAGCCTACTCCACAACAGGTGCTGGACACCCCGGCCACTACGCTGCGCAGCATAGGGTTAAGCAATGCCAAGGTTAGCTATGTGCATAATGTAGCCCGTTTTAC
>NZ_DASTRI010000184.1:0-13388 GCF_035761305.1 Chitinophaga sp.
GTCCCAGGTGCGGCGGGCATCCTCAATAGGGTCTGTCAGGAAATACATTTGCCGGCCCGTAGGCGCGGTCATGGAAAGCATGGTGCCGTATTCCAGGAACGCGTTCTCAAACACGCGCTCTTTCTTCAGGCCGTTAAAATACACGGGTTCGCGGGAGGTGCCGGTCCACACCTGCGCTATGTAGCCGTCTACCGCCGGCAATGCGGCCAGGCTGGCTTCGGGGCTTACTATCTGCCAGGAGGCGTAGTTAATGAGCGAGTGCGTGGGCACAAAGCATTTTATATCCCGTTTCAGCGTGGCGCCGTATGATTTGGCGTAGGTGAACATCTCTTTCAAAGCATTAAAATACAGGTGGTATTTAAGCTTGGAGGATAAATAAGTAGCTTCCGGCGACTCATGCTGCGCCATCCACGGAAAGCCATAATACTGCTGCCACTCTTTTTTGAAAGAGCTGCTGTAGCCCGCGCGGGCCCAAAACTCCGGCTCTTCCAGGTAAATGGTGTTAATACCGGCGTCTATCACCTTTTTAAGAATAGATTTCATATAGGTGAGATAGTTAGCCGACGGTACAATGTAGGGCACAAAATGGCCGTGCCAGATGGTGTCGCCGTTGCGCTGCACCTGGCCGTCTTCCCAGTGGGTTTTACCGTCGAATTTTCCCAGGAAGTAGTCCTGGTAGTTACCCCAGGCGCTGCCGGTCATGAACTGCACATTATAGCCCTGCGCGCGCCAGCCGGCCACCCGCTCGTTAAAGGTGGGGCTCATGCCGTATACCATAACAATATCGGAACGTACGTCATAATCCGCCCGCCAGGGTTCGGAGATCTGGAAAGATGTTTTTTCTTTCAGCTGGGCCTGGGCGCCCAGGGCAATACAGCTGGCTGCCAGCAACAGGCATTTCCGGAGAGTAAGCACGGTATGTAATTTAAAGTTTAACGGGTTAAAGATGAACCAATATACAAAATCCTCTCGCTTGTCTACAAAAATACCCTGCTCATCTACTACCTGGCCGGCAGGTACACCGGGGCAATAAATTTGTTAACTTATAGAGGAATGATGAGGGGCACTAATACCACATATGGAATTATTACACTGCATGTGCTGATCTGGGGCGCGCTGATGGCGTTGCCGCATTTACTGACCACCGGCACGCAAACTCCGCCGGGCGCTTTGCCTGGCAGCTTCTGGTTCACTAGCACCCTTATCCACATCTGCGCTTTTTATTTTAATGCCTATTTCCTCTATCCCCGGTGGATGAACCGCCGTTACTGGTGGCTGTACCTGCCGGCCCTGGCGGCGCTGGTGCTGGGCATTAACTACATTAAAACCGCGATACTGGCGGTGTTTTATCCCGGCGTAGCCATCAGCGCCGCTGTGCGCGCCATGCTGTTTTTTTCCGTGGTGCTGTTTATCGTGGCCAGTATTGTGTACCGGCTGGTGGTAGATAAGATACGGTATGAAAAAGAGCAGAAAGAGCGTCAGGCAGAACAGCTGGCCATGGAGCTGAAGTTCCTGCGTTCGCAGATCAGCCCGCATTTTTTATTCAACGTGCTCACCAACCTGGTATCGCTGGCGCGGAAAAAGAGCGACCTGATGGAGCCTTCGCTCATTATGCTGTCGGACCTCATGCGTTACATGCTCTACGACTCTGAAGGCAAAAAGGTAATGCTGGATAAGGAGATCGCATACCTGAAAAGCTATATTGAGCTGCAAAAGCTGCGCTTTGGCAGCGACACGCAGATAGAAACCATTATTGAGCTGGAAGAAGGCGCCGGCCCTTACAGCATTGAACCCATGCTGCTGATCCCTTTTGTGGAGAACGCGTTTAAGCATGGCATAGGCTGGATAAACGCGCCGTGGATATACATACGCCTGGTAGTGGCCGATAACCGGCTTACCTTTACCGTAAAGAACAGGTACAACGCCAACGGGGCCGACAGCAAAGACGCCAGCTCCGGCATAGGACTGGCTAATGTAAGCTCGCGCCTGAAGCTGCTGTACCCCGAACAGCATACCTTAGCCGTACAAAAGGATCAGGATATATTTTCCACCACCTTAACCCTGCAGTTAAAATGATGCAATGCCTGGCCATAGACGATGAAAAGCTGGTGCTGGAGCTGCTGGAAGACAACATCCGGCAGGTGCCTTTCCTGCACCTGGTAAAAGCCTGCCGCAACGCTATGGAAGCAACGGCCGTGCTGCAAAGCACCCCGGTTGACCTGCTTTTCCTGGATATACAAATGCCGGGCCTGAGCGGGCTGCAGCTGCTGCAAACCTTACCGCATCCGCCCATGACTATTCTTATTACCGCCTATGAGCAATATGCGCTGGAAAGCTATAACCTGGATGTGGTGGACTACCTGCTGAAGCCCGTATCATTTGAGCGGTTCATGAAAGCCTGCAACAAAGCGCACGACCGTTTCCTGCGGCAATCGCAAACGCCTGCGCCTGCCGGCGATCCGCAGCCCGACCATTTTTTTGTGAACGTGGAATACACGCTGGTAAAGGTGCTGATAGCCGATATATTGTACATAGAGGGATTGAAAGATTACATCAAGATACATGTAGCCTCTTCCAAAAAGCCGGTGATCACCCGCATGAGCATGAAAGCCATTGAAGAAAAGCTGCCGCCGGCGCAGTTTGTACGCACGCATAAATCCTTCATTATTGCCGCTTCCCGCATTACCGCCATTAAGCGCGACCTGGTTTGCCTGGGCGAGCTGGAGCTGCCCCTGAGCGAATTTTACAAAGGGAATCTGGATAAGGCGATTAACAGGATGTAGGATGATGAGGTAAATGTGCGAAAAAAAAGTAAATTTGATAGTATCGCACGTATACTAAAGAAATTATATTTTTGTGCTATGGAACTAAGAATGGAAATAGGATTGGATCAGCTCATTCAGGCAATTAAACACCTGCCTGCAAAACAGCTTGCCAAACTTAAGGCAGAAATAAATAATGTTGTCCCGGAAAAGACTGACAAAGAGTCTTTTAAAGCGTTTCTGTTGCAGGCCCCGGTATTTACAGACGAACAAATAACTTTAATAGAGGAAGCCAGAAAAAGCATGAATAAATGGGGGAAAAACTAGCACTACTTGATACATCCATTCTTATAGATTTTTTTCGCAAAACAGATAAGAAAAATTCCCGGTTTTATACATTATCCGATACATTCGATGCCTTTTGCATATCCGTTATTACGGAATATGAAATATTTATAGGGGCAACCACCAACATTCAAAAAGACTATTGGAAGTCATTCCTGAAAAAGGTTACTATTATTCCCCTGGATTCCGAAACTGTTCAAAAAACCATCGCGTTGAATGAGGAATTAAAAAAAGCCAGGAAGCAAATTGACTCCGCTGATCTTTTCATAGCCGCTACGGCAATATGCAATCATTTACCTTTAGCCACTTTAAATAACAAGCACTTTAACAGGATTACAGGCTTAAAGTTAGTGGATTAAGTAACTGCAACGATTTGTGATGACAACCCAATATGCTTCTCCCCAAACCCGTTCCCCGTTTTTATACTGGTATTTTTCCTGTAACCACAGCACAACCGCAAATACTTAAAATGATCATGTGGGGCAAGTATGCACATTTCCCCTTTTTGTCGCAGTAAGTAGCACGCAAATAGATTGCTCCCTGCCCGCGTAACAGCGCCGCCTAGTTTTGTGCTCATAAAACACAAATACTATGGCGGCTTACATTCAACCTATTATTCTGCTATTGTGCAGCACCCTGCTGTATAGCGCCGCTACCGCCCAGGTAAAGGTGAGTGGCTATGTAACCAATAAACAGCAGGCCGGCATTGAAGGCGCAGGCGTGTCCTTTAAAGGGGCGGCTACCGGCGCCGTAACGGACAGCACCGGTTATTTCCAGTTCAGCACCCCGCTCAGGGGAACACAGGTGCTCACTGCATCGTCCATCGGGTACAAACCCTATGCGCAAGCAGTGAACCTCACCGATACCGGTATAACCGTACACGTTATACTGGCGCCGGACCATAAAACCCTGGGCGAAGTGGTGATCTCTGCCGGGGCTTTTGAAGCCAGCGATAAAGCCAAAGGCGCTTCGCTTACGCCCATGGATGCCATGACCGTTGCCGGCAACAACGGCGATATTGCCAACTCCCTCCGCTCGCTGCCCGGCGCACAGCAGGTAGGCGAGCGCGAAGGACTGTTTGTACGCGGCGGCGCCGGGGAGGAAACCAAACAGTTTGTAGACGGCACCCTCTTAAAAAATCCCAACTTTGCCAGCGTACCAGGCATTATACAACCCGCGCGCATTAACCCGTTCCTGTTTAAAGGAGTGCTGTTCAGCACCGGCGGCTACTCTGCGCAGTACGGGCAGGCTATGAGCAGCGCGCTGATACTGGAAAGCGTGGACCTGCCTGAAAGCTCCTCCGCCAGCCTGCACATCTTCCCTTCCAACAGCGGCGCAGGCTTTCAGCGGCTGGCAAAGAACAAAAAAAGCAGCTTTGGCATCAGCGCGGATTACGGCAACCTGCAGCTGTATAACAGTGTTATTAAACAACGGCCCCACTATTTTAAAGGACCGGAGTACGGCCGCGCAGAAGGCAACTACCGGGTAAAGACCGGCAAATCCGGCATGCTCAAGCTGTATGTGAACAGCACCTTCAGCAACGTGGGCATGCGCAACCCGGATGTAGACACCAGCAGCCTGCAAAGCGCCTTTACGCTGCACAGCCGCAACGTGTACGCCAACATCAGCTACCGGCAAATGCTGGGCGCAAACTGGCAGCTGCAGGCCGCCGGCGCCTACAGCTATAACCGGGATAGCATGTCGTACCAGCTGCAGAATGCCGCGCACGCCAACATAAAAGTGGATGCGCCTTTTGCCTGGAAATACCGCAGCTGGCAAACGCAAACACATTTTGCGCAGGGCCGCGTAGTGCTAACCCGCCTTTTTGCCAATAACCAGGCGTTGCACCTGGGCGCTGAACATTTTTATACGGCCAACCATTACCGTAGCAACGATACCCTATACCCCCTCACCGACCAGCTGAGCGCCGCTTTTGCCGAAGGGGATATTTTTATCAGCGATAACATGATGGCGCGGGCCGGCGTGCGGGTAGAAAGATCATCCCTCCTGGAAAAAACCACCATAGCGCCCCGCGCCAGCCTGGCCTACCGCTTTGCAAACGGCGGACAGGTAAACCTGGCTTACGGCATGTTTTACCAGGAACCGGAAAACCTGTACCTGTACCAGCAGCGCGCACTGGACTTTTCACGGGCCGATCACTACATCATCAATTACACACGCAAGGCCAATAACCGCCTGCTGCGGGTAGAGGCGTATTATAAAAAGTACCACCACCTGGTAAAAACCTACCCGGTTATTAACAGCAGCGGCAATGGGGATGCAAAAGGCATAGAGCTGTTCTGGCGCGATAAACGCACGTTCCCCAACTTCGACTACTGGATCAGCTACACCTACCTGCATACCCAACGGAATTACCTGGCCTTTCCCTATGCGCTGCAGCCCACCTTTGCCACGCCGCATACAGCATCGCTGGTGGTAAAGCGCTACTTCCACGATATTAACCTGGATGTGAATGTGGCTTACAGCTTCGCTACCGGCCGGCCTTACTACGACATCCGTTCCCCGCAGGAGCACATGGCCCCGCAGCTAATGAACCAGGGCACCACCCGCGCCTATCATAACGTGAACCTCAGCGGCGCATATATGTTTTGCATGTTCCCTAAATGGAAGCATAAAGATTTTTCCGGCATTGGTTTCGGCGTTAACAACATACTGGGCACCCGGCAGGTGTTCGGCTACCAGTACAGCTACAACGGCTTAAATAAAATGCCGGTGCTGCCAGCCGCCGCCCGCAGCTATTACATCGGCCTGTTTATGAGCTTTGGTATTGACCGTACAGAAGATTTTATTAACAACAACCTGTAGGGAAATAAAAAGTAAAAACATGTAAAACTGATGGCCTTATTAATCACCTGCTGTAAAATTTAGTGCCTGAAAAAAGTAATGCATTTATGAAGTAACATTTAACCATTAGCCTTTCATAAAACTAAACATCATGAAAAAAACAATGCTCTTATTTGTATGCATACTGGCAGCAGTGCTGCCGGTTATGTCGCAGGACAAAGCCCTGGATAAAGCGATTGCGCAGGTAGACCAGGCAAAAACCGTAGCAGATTATGAAAAGCTGGCCGTACGGTTTAAACAGCTGTCCATGACGCAGAAAACCAACTGGCTGCCATTTTATTACACTGCTTTGTGCAATGCAAAAATCGGTTTTCTGCTGCAGCAGGATGGCGACCGTATAGAGCCCTACAGCATTGAAGGCGAAACCTACGGCAAGCAGGCCGAAGCCCTGCTGAAAAGTAACGGCAGCAATAAAGACAAGGCTGAGCTGTACACCGTGCTAAGCATGGTGTACCGCAGCAAAGTATTCATTAATCCCATGACCTACGGCCCGCAGTTTGGCCCAATTGCACAACAGTACCTGGATAAAGCCGCCCAGCTGGATCCTCAAAACCCGCGCGTGCTGTACCTGCAGGCATGGGTAAAGTTCTACACCCCTAAAATGTGGGGCGGCGATAAAAACCAGGCAAAAACGCTGGCGCAGGCGGCGCTGAAAAATTTCAGCGCGCAGCCGGCAGGCAACGGGCAGCCGCATTGGGGAAAAGCAGAGAGTGAGGAGCTGCTGGCGAAGTTTCGCTGAAGTAATGAATAATGAAGAATGAATAATTAATAATGATTGAGCTGGACGCGGGCGCGTGAGATGGGAAATAATGAAAGGGCGGAGATTGTGGCTGAAGGTTGATTTAATAGATAGCGTGGCTACTGATTGCAGTTAATAGCAGCCGGGGGTAATGCGCTTTCGATATATTTGTACAAATATCATCCAAACCAGGTACATGCTTAACATCAGCTACGAAGCCTTTTATGAAACAGCGCGCCTGCTCAGTTTTTCCAAGGCAGCAGAGGTGCTGTTTATGACACAGCCCTCTGTGAGCAAGCATATCCGTTTGCTGGAAAACCAGTTCAACCTCAGCTTTTTTGAAAGAAAAGGCAGCACCATACAGCTGACTGCCGCCGGCAAAATACTGTTTGATCATGTTAAACAGGCCAAGGAGCTGCAGCGCAACATGCAGTTCAATTTAAGCAGCCTTTCAGGCAAACAGCAGGCCAAGGGCTCGCTGGTGGTGGGCGCCAGCACCACCATATCGCTGTATGTAATACCCGGCATTCTTTCCAGCTTTCACCAGCAATATCCCCACATACAACTACGCCTGCTGAACAGCAACTCGGAAAATATACTGCGTGCGCTGCTGGAGCAGGAAATTGACCTGGGCATTACAGAAAGCCGCAACAAGCACACCACTGTGCAGTATAAATTCTTTATGAAAGATGAGGTGATACCGGTATGCCATCACAGCAGCCCGCTGGCTAAAAAAAAGCGCGTAACCGTTGAAGAGCTGAAGAATATTCCCGTGGCGCTGCGGGAGCGCGGCAGCGGCACCCTGGCCGCAGTGGCGGAAGCGCTGGCGCCGTTTGGCCTGTCCATACAGGACATTAAAAACCGCATTATTTTAGGCGGCACCGAAGCCCTCAAGAACTTCCTGATCAACGATACCTGCCTGGGATTTTTACCGCAGCGCTCTGTAGAACATTTAATTGATAACGGCCAGCTGGTACGTATTGACATACCGGGTTTAAGAATACAGCGCTCCTTCTTTTTCATGCAGCGGCAGGGCACCAGCAACGACCAGATCAACAACATTTTCATCCGTTTGGCAAAGAAACAGTATAACCCCCGGTAATAGTATATGCCTATTTAGTATAACCTGTTATCGTAGCTGCTGGTTACTTTTGAGGTAAGAAGTAGGATGTTAAATGTCACACTTCATATTTCATTTGCTATGAGGACAATCGAAACTTTGTCGCTGCTTTCGTCGCTGCAGTGCAGCCATTGCGGCCAATATCACGACCCGCACCGCTTACACCGGACCTCCGTATGCTGTAATGCCCCTTTAGTGGCGGAATATGATACCGCTGATGTTTTCCCGCTGTCAAAAGAAGTGTTGCCCGCACAATCGGATAACATGTGGCGCTACCTGGAAATGCTGCCGGTGTTTGACATGCATAACGTAGTTACCCTGGGCGAAGGGATGACGCCATTATTAACCCTGCAAAGTATTCCGCGCCTGCTGGGGTTCGACAAACTTTTCTGGAAAGATGAGTCGCTGAACCCAACCGGCTCATTTAAAGCGCGCGGCTTAAGCGCCGCTGTTTCCAAGGCCAAAGAGTTTGGCGTGGAAAGCTGTATTGTGCCCACCGCAGGTAATGCCGGCGGCGCCATGGCGGCCTATTGCGCAGCTGCGGGCATACAGGCCGTAGTGGTAATGCCGCGGCATACGCCTAAAATATTCAGGGAAGAATGCTGGATGTACGGCGCCGAAGTGGTGCTGGTAGACGGCCTTATAAACGACTGCGCCGCCGTTGCAGCCCGCATCCGGGAAGAGCGCGGTTGCTTTGATGTTTCTACCTTCAAAGAGCCCTATCGCCTGGAAGGGAAAAAAACCATGGGGTATGAGATTGCGGAACAGCTGCACTGGAGCCTGCCCGATGTGATCCTGTACCCCACCGGCGGCGGCACCGGCTTAATAGGGCTTTGGAAAGCCTTCCGCGAAATGCTGGCCCTGGGCTGGATCCCGGATAAAATGCCCCGCCTTATTGCCGTGCAGGCGGCCAACTGCCAGCCGGTAGTAGCTACCTGGGAAGGCCTGCAGCCCAATGCCAAACAATACAGCGGACAGCCCTCTATTGCAAACGGCCTGGCCGTGCCCCGCCCCTTTGCGGAGCCGCTGATCATGGATGCGTTAAGGCAGTCGCATGGTCATGCGCTGGCCGTCAGCGAAGAGGAGCTTAAAAAATATATGCAGCTATTATCACGGCGGGAGGGACTACTGGCCGCACCGGAGGGTGCGGCCTTGATTGCCGCCCTTCCCCGGTTGCTGGATGAGGGCCTGGTGCTGCCGGAAGAAAACATCCTGCTGCTGAACACCGGCTCGGGCTATAAATACCTGGAGAATTTGCAGCTGGCGGTATGAGAAAAGAATGCCTGAAGTTAAACGGTATCGAACAAACGAAGAATATACGACAGCTCATACAGGATAAAAAGTACGACCAGCGTTCCGTTAAAAACGCGGTTATTAATGCGGATGGCCGCCAGGCATAGCGCAATATGAATGGCGTTGCGGATGGGGTATTCTATGGAAAGGCTGTGCAGGTAAGCTTCGCCCTTGATAAGGGTATCGCCCACATCCAGCACATAGCTGAGGGCCAGTATGGCAAAGAACCATTTCTTGCGGGAGAAAAAGTAATCCTCATATCCCTTATAGTCTTTAATATCATCGGGGAACAGCAGGGCGCAAAGGGAGTAGAATGTCATGATGAAAAGGATAAGGAAGAAGTAGCTGGGAAAGCTCCAGCGGTGCACCATCGTAAGCCGGTACTCCCACCACCAGAAGTGCACCAGCAGCAGGAATATGTACAATACCCAGGAAAGATGCAGCCAGTAAGGCTTATCGCGGTTGGGGTGCTGTATGAACTTAGCCACACCTTTAAGCAGGTGGGTGATGCTTAAGCCCAGGATAATGGTAATGAGGGTTTTAATGTGGTTAAAGGTGTCCATATGTGATGAGTTAGCTGAAAGCAAAAAGCCCGGATCGTTTACTACTTATATACGTATTTAGTAGTGCAGTCGGCTTTGCGCTTTACACTTTATGCTTTACGCTTTATGCTTTCTGCTTTACGCTTACCTGTCGTACGCCGGCCCGTACAACGGTGTGCCGCTGCGGGTACCGGTATGGCGGCCGTTCTCCAGCTCCAGCTGCCCGTTCACCAGCACATATTGCATACCCGTGGAATACTGGTGCGGCGCGTTAAAGGTAGCGTTGTCAATAATCGTCTGGTCATTAAATATAACAATATCGGCGGCCATGCCTGCGCGCAGCAGGCCCCTGTTTTTCAGCTGGAACTTTTGCGCGGCCAGGGAGGTCATACGGCGAATAGCTTCTTCCAGCGGCACCAGGTGCGCTTCCCGCACATACCGCCCCAGTATGCGGGCATTGGTACCGTAAGCACGGGGGTGCGGCATGCCTTTTCCGGGAACAGGCACACCCGCATCGGCGCCTACCATGCAAAATGGGTATTGCATAATGTAGCGCACATCCTCCTCATTCATACCATGATATACCATTTGCGCGCCGCCTTTTTCCACCATGTCCATAATGGTTTCTGCTTCATTTTTGGCGTTGCCTTTACGGCCCATCAGCTTGTTGATCTCCGTAATGCTCTTGCCGTTATAGCTGGTATCTGCGGGATAATTGGCTACCACGCAGTAGCTGAAGTTTTTGTATTTGTAGCTGTGTAGCTGTTCCAGCATTTCCTTTTTTATCTGCGCGCGCAGGGCCGGGTTATGCAGGCGTGCATTAATGGAGTCCTGCCCGCCGGCCAGGGCCCAATCCGGCAGGCGCACCCCCAGGTTGGTGCTGCTGGCCGTGTAAGGATATTGGTCTATTGTTACGTCCCATCCTTCGCTGCGGGCCTGCTTTACCAGGTTCAGTATTTCCGGGGCACGGCCCCAGTTGGCTTTGCTGCTTACCTTAAAGTGCGAGATCTCTACCGGCATATTGGCCTGCTTACCAATATTAATGGCCTCATTCACCGCGTCTGTCACGGTGTTTTCTTCATTACGTATATGTGATGTATATACGCCGTTGTATTGCGCGGCAGATTTTGCCAGCGCTACCACCTCATCGGTTTTGGAGAAAGTGCCGGGTATGTATATAAGGCCTGTGGAAAAGCCAACAGCGCCGTCGTGCATGGCTTTTGCCACCAGCGAGTCCATTTGCAGCTGCTCGGCCGGTGTGGGCGCGCGGTTATCGCGGTGCATGACCGCCATCCGCACGGTGTTGTGGCCTACCAGTGAGGCAATGTTAATGCCGGGGCGCAGGCTGTCAACCCGGGTAAAGAACCGCTGCAGGTCGGCGGCAGAGCTGCCGCAATTGCCCGTTATAATGGTGGTTACCCCGTCATAAATGTAGTTGTCGGCGGTAGGGTTCTCAAAAATGCCTTTCTCCACATGCCCGTGCACGTCAATAAAGCCGGGGGCTACGATCATCTTCTGCACATCAATTGTTTTGGCGGCTGTGTAGCCGTTTAGCTTGCCTACGGCAATAATCTTCCCGTTTTTTACCGCTACATCGCCATAATACCAGGAGTTGCCGGTACCGTCTACTATGCGCCCGTTGCGGATCAGTATATCGCAGGGCTCCTGTGCAAAAGCTGTAATGCTGCACAGCAGGGCCATGCCGGTTAACCATTTTTTCATAAGCCGTTTATTTTTTGCTGTTCTCCTTAAATACCCGTATAAAGTTGCCACCCAGTATGTTGCGGATGTCTTTTTTCGTATAGCCTCTTTCCAGCAGCGCTTTGGTTACTAACGGGTAGTCCTGTACGCCATTCAGCTGCTGCGGCGGGGCTTCAATGCCATCAAAGTCGGAGCCGAGCCCTACATGCTCTACGCCGGCCAGTTTGGCGATGTAGTCAATATGGTCTATCAGCAGGTGAAAGGGTGCGCGCAGCTGTTCCGCTTCTCCGGGAAATTTGCGGTACAGGGCGTCCTGTATCTCGTATTCCGCCATGCCGCTTTGTTTCAGGGCGTCGGCGGCCTGCTGGTGGCGGGCTATAAATTCCTTTTGCCGGCGCAGGTAGCTGCTGTCCAGGAAACCGGAGTAAAAGTTTACCTGTATCACGCCGCCGTTGGCGCCTACTGCTTTTATCTGCTCGTCTTTCAGGTTGCGGAACACAGGGCACAGCGCATATGCGCAGCTGTGCGATACCAGCACTGGTTTGGTGGTGGTGCGGATGGCGTCCCAGAAGGTTTGCTCGCCTACGTGCGACAGGTCTACCATCATGCCCAGCTGGTTCATGCGCCGTACTACCTGCCTGCCAAATTCGTTCAGGCCTTTATGCGGGTTGGGCACACTATCGTTCCATTCGTCTTTGGCGGAGCTGGCCCATGCTGTGGAGTTGTTCCAGGTAAGCGTAAGGTACCGTGCGCCGCGTTTATACAGGCTGTCGAGGTTGGCCATGTTGCCCGCTATCATATGCCCGCCTTCCACGCCTATCATGGCAGCCAGCTTGTGCTGCTTTACGGCGTGCTCCAGCTGTTTTGGCGTGAACACGATGTTCATTTTATCCGGGTTGCGGGCGGCAATGGCATACAGGGAGTCTATTTCCAGGTTGGCAAACTGGAAAGCGGTGTCGTTGCCAAAACGTTCATCGCAGAAAATGGAGAACACCTGTACATCTACCCCGCCTTCCTTAAAGCGGGCCAGGTCTGAATGGGTTTTGCCGCGCAGGTCCTGCGCAATGTCCATACCGCGCATGGTAGCGGTGGAGAGCACATCGTTATGGGTATCAACCACCACTGCGCGTTCATGCAGCTTTTTATAATCCTGGGCGGCGACAGTGCCTGTGAAAAGTAACAGCGCCGCGCTGCAAAGGGCCAGGCGCGGGGTCAAGCGGTTCGTCATGAAGCGGCAGATTTTGGATTGTAATCCCAATAAAATAAAAAAACCGCATAAAACCTAAAAGAAAAGGTTATGCGGTGGGTGAAGTAATCATCCTGCAGCCCTAACCAGAATTTGGGTGATGTACCAAAGTACATGCTCAACCGCAAAGCTGTATCGGCGGTAATCCGGCGGGTACCTTTCAGTATGGCTGCTACCCGTGTTTGAGGAATATTAATGTCCTTTGCCAGCCTGTATGCCTATGCCTGCCGCCTTAGCATTAATTCTTAATTCTTCATTCTTAATTATACAGCAATCCTACAGTTTAACGCGCCTCCCCTCCTTTGCAGATTGTTTCGCCGCTTCCAGTATTCTTACCACAATAATATTATTCTCCAGTGACGACAGATCGTTGCCCGGCTGGTAACCCTCTTTCAGCACAGCCTGCAGGTAGGTAAGGTTATCCTGGTATTGCGCGGGCTTTACAGCTACCGTATAGGTGCTGTCGTTCTTACGGCCTGTAAGGTTGTTCATGTTCAGCGCATGCAAGTAGCCGGTTTTGCCGAACACTTCCAGGTCTTTAATGCTGAAGGGCCAGTTCCAGGAGGCCTCAATAATGCCGGTAGCATCGGGATATTCCAGCAGTATGGTGGCGTCATCGTCTACTTTAGGATATACATCCGGCTTTATCTGGTGGGTTACTGCCCTTACCGCAACAGGCGCTTTGCCATGCACAAGCCATGTCATCAGGTTGGCGCCATAGCAGCCGAAATCGGTGAGCGCGCCGGCGCCGTTCTTCACGGGATCGGTAAGCCAT
>NZ_DASTRI010000185.1:0-8744 GCF_035761305.1 Chitinophaga sp.
GGCGCTTCGTTCCTGGGAAAGCCTACTGTTATAGGCATGGTGCCGGCGGGCAGCTCTGATAAGATAATGTACCCGCGCTCTGAAGAGCTGAGCACCTTACCATTATATTTTACGTAAAAAGGCTGTGGCTTCTCGTTCTGAATATATACAAAGTACTGTTTTTCCTGCGCAAACAGCTGGCCTGCCATTAAAAAGCCAAGCAGCATATATATGCTTCTTTTAAAATACCGGATCATATAAGAATTGCTAAAACGCGTTATTGTCCTGATGTTATGCAAATATTATTCCAGCACTATTAGGACCTCCCCTTTTTCCACCGCTGTACCGGGGTTTACCCTGATGGCCTTGACAACGGCGTCTGTTGCTGATTTAAATACATTCTCCATTTTCATGGCTTCCAGCACCAGTACCGGATCGCCTTTACGGATGGCTTGTCCTGGTTCTACCAGCACCTTTAATACCAGGCCTGGCATGGGCGCCTTAATATCATTCACCTTATGGGCCAGCGCATCTTTAATGCCCATGGCGGCCAGCAGCTGGTCTATGGGCTCTTCCACGCTTACCTCATATACCTGTTGCGCTATTTCCAGGGTAACGGTTTTGGCGTCGCGGTCTATTTTCAGCACCTGCGCCACATAACTGCGCCCGTCCATAATAATGCTGTAGCTTCCCGATGGCACCTGCACGGCAGACCAGTCTACAATTTGTTCATTGCAGCGTACTTCCTTTCCTGTTTGAATGGTAAAAGCTGATTGCCCGTTTACAGTTGCCTTGATCATGAATTGCTTGTATTACGAACAAAAATAGGAATTTTAACCACTTGCGTCGTATTTAGGCCATTTGTTTAAATTTGGGCTTTTACCATAAACATACCTGCTACTTTTGATTAAAACACTTTTTACATGAACGTATTGAAGAAAACATTGCTGGGCGTACTGCTGGGGGGAATAGCCGGAACGGCCTTTTATGCGCCGGCCACCGCACAGACCAACATAGAAGATCAACAGACCGACCCTTTAATGAAGATATACCGGGCTTCCGCCACCAAGGTTAACGACCTGGTACATACCAAGCTGGATGTGCGGTTCGACTATGCCAAAAGGTACCTGTACGGGAAAGCCTGGATTACCCTGAAACCGCATTTTTACCCTACCGATTCCCTGACGCTGGACGCCAAAGGCATGGATATTAAGCAGGTAGCCCTGGTAAAAGGCAACAAGCAAAGTTCCCTTAAATACCAGTACGACGGTATGCAGCTGCATATACAGCTGGACAAAACCTACCAGCGCGATAACTCCTACACCGTATACATAGATTACACTGCTAAACCCAATGAGCTGAAAGTACAGGGCAGCGCGGCCATTAATGACGCCAAGGGCCTGTATTTCATTAACCCCGACGGTACGGATCCGAACAAGCCTATCCAGGTATGGACACAGGGCGAAACCGAAGCCTCCTCTGTTTGGTTCCCGACCATTGACAAAAACAACCAGAAAACAACGGAAGAGATCAGCATGACCGTTGATAAAAAATATGTTACCCTTTCCAACGGGCTGCTGGTAAGCCAGAAAAACAATGCAGACGGTACCCGCACCGATACCTGGAAAATGGACCTTCCCCATGCGCCTTACCTGTTTATGATGGCTGTGGGCGATTTTGCCATCGTAAAAGATAAATGGCACGGCAAGGAAGTAAACTATTATGTAGAGCATGCCTATGAGCCTTATGCCAAAAGCATTTTTGGCAATACCCCTGAAATGCTGACCTTTTACTCCAACATCCTGAACTACGAATATGCCTGGCCCAAATACTCCCAGATAGTAGTACGGGATTATGTTTCCGGCGCCATGGAAAATACCACCGCCACCCTGCATGGCGATTTCCTGCAGAAAACCAACCGCGAGCTGCTGGATGACAACAAGCAGGGAGAGAGCGTGATTGCACATGAGCTGTTCCACCACTGGTTTGGCGACCTGGCCACCTGCGAGTCATGGAGCAACCTTACCCTGAACGAATCTTTTGCAGACTACAGCGAATACCTGTGGTTTGAGCATAAGTATGGCAGGGATATGGCGGATGACCACAGCTATAAATCTGCGCAGAACTATATGCAGTTTGCACAATATGCCGGCGATAACGACCTGGTACGCTTCCATTACCATGATAAAGAAGATATGTTTGACGCGGTGAGCTACCAGAAAGGCGGCCGCATACTGAACATGCTGCGCAACTACGTGGGGGATGACGCCTTCTTTAAATCCCTGAACCTGTATCTCAAGACCAATGCATTTAAAGCTACAGAAGCGCATCAGCTGCGCCTGGCGTTTGAGGAAGTTACCGGGAAAGACCTGAACTGGTTCTTTAACCAGTGGTACTTTGGACAGGGCTATCCCCAGCTGGATGTTAACTATGCTTATGACGATGCCGCCAAAACCGTAAGCGTAATACTGAAGCAAACACAAACCACCGGCAAAATATTTCAGCTGCCCATGGCCATTGATGTTTACAGCGGCAATAAAAAAGAACGGCACCAGGTAACCATGGCGGATGCAGTGGACACCTTTACCTTCTCTTACGCCAGCAAACCTGATTTTGTGAATGTAGACGGCGATAAGGTGATACTATGCACCAAAACAGACCACCGCGATATTAACACCTACATTTACCAGTTTTCCCATGCCCCCCTGTATATGGACCGCCGGGAAGCTATTGAAGCCTGCCTGAAGCAGCAAACCACCAATGCCGATGCCCGCAAGGTAGTAGCAGCTGCCCTGAAAGACAAATTCCATGGCCTGCGCGTACTTGCCATTCGTAGCTTAAAGCTGGATAACCCGGAAGTGAAGGAAGCTACACTAAGCACCCTGGTGAGCCTGGCTAAAAATGACGATAATGCGCTAGTGCGCGCCGCCGCACTGCAACAAATAGGCAAGCTGAAAGACGCGCAGTATGTCTCGCTGCTGGAAAGCGCCACCAAAGACAGCTCCTATGCCGCAGCCGGCGCTGCCCTGGTAGGGTTATCTTACCTGGATATGGACAAAGCCTACTCCCTTGCCAAGCAAATGGAAAGCACTGCCAAAGGCGCGCTTTCAACCAGCATTGGCGAAATATATTCCAAAAAAGGCGACAAGAACGACATCGGCTTTTTTGCCAAAACCTTTGAAGAAGCCGCCAACGGGCAGCCTAAATTTGAAGCAGCCCTCCAATACCTCAAAGTACTGGGCGAAGTAGATAATACTGCTACCGTAACAAAAGGCATTGACGATATAAAGGCCATGGCCGACCAGTTCAAGAACAAAATGGTGTACAACTACCTGATAAACATGATGACGCCCATGGCACAGCATAAAAAAGCGAAAGCCGCCGGCAGCACCGGAGCGCTGAAAGAAGAGCTGACCAAACAAGGTGCACACATAGAGCAGGTGGTAGAGGAAATGAGGGCCAGCACTGCAGGTGCGGGCGAGTAGGTAATGAATAATTAATAATGAATAATTAAAAATGAAAAGGCCCGCCGGGTTGGCGGGCTTTTTTATTTATGATATAGTGCTTATTTCCTGCTTTATCACGACAATCCTATTTCATAATGCCGTTCCGGGATCTCAATATCCAGGAAGCCCTTTTTATGCAGCCAGTCGCGGAAAACGGTTTGCACTTCATACTCCCCATGCACCAGGAACAGCTTTTTAACCTCCCGTGGGTCCTGGCACGACAGCCACTGGCGCAGATCCTCATAATCGCCGTGGGCGCTCATAGAGCGGATAATGCCTACCTCCGCCTTCACCGGATAGTGGGTGCCAAAAATAGATACCTCACGCGCGCCGCGCATCAGGCGGCCGCCCAGCGACTCAGGCTCGCAATAGCCCACCAGCAGGATGGTGTTGCGCGCGTCATCAATATTATTGGCAATATGGTGCTTTACGCGGCCGGCTTCCGCCATGCCGCTCGCAGAAATAATAACACAGGGCGCTTTACGGAAGTTCAGCGCCTTGGATTCGTCTACTGTTTTAATGTAATGCAGGCCGGGGAAGTCAAAAGGATCGTTGTCTGCCTCCAGTATTTTAGCTACTGTTCTGTTAAAGCATTCCGGGTGGCTTCTTACCACCTGCGTAGCCTCCATAGAAAGCGGGCTGTCAACAAAAATATCCACTTTTGGCAGCCTGCCTTTCAGCTGCGCATTGTTCAACGCATATAACAGCTCCTGTGTACGGCCCACGCTGAAGGCGGGAATAATAAGCTTCCCTCTTTTTTCAATGCAGGTTTGGCGGATATGCTCCAGCAGCGCATCGTCTGAAGGGGCGGCATCGGCATGCAGGGTGCTGCCGTAGGTTGATTCCATTACAATATAATCTGCCTGCGGAAAAACATCCGGTGAGCGGAGAATGGTATCGCCATAGCGGCCAATATCCCCGCTGAAGGTAAGGCTGGTGGTTTTGCCGTTCTCTGTAACGCGCAGGTGCACGGCTGCGCTGCCAATAATATGGCCGGCATCTGTAAACATCGCCTCTACCCCATCACATACCTTAAACCATTCGTGGTAGTTTACCGGCTGCAGGTACCGCAGGCTGCGTTTGGCGTCTTCCAGCGTGTACAGCGGCTGTACAGGGGGCAGGCCTGCGCGGGCGCGTTTTTTATTGCTGTATTTTATATCATCTTCCTGTATCTCGGCAGAGTCCATCAGCAATATTTGTGTAAGGTCATTGGTGGCGGGTGTGCAGTAAATGGGGCCTTTGTAGCCCTGGCCAACCAGCCGCGGTATTAGCCCGCTGTGGTCGATATGCGCATGCGACAACAGCATGTAATCTATGTCGGCGGCATCAAAGCCAAAGTCGTAGTTCAGCGCATCGGTATCTTTACCCATACCCTGGAACATACCACAGTCCAGTAATATCTTTTTACCATTCTTTAAAGTGATCAGGTGCTTGGAGCCCGTAACGGTGCGGGCAGCGCCATGGAAAGCTATTTTCATTCCGGGATATGCTTTGTTTTATTAAGAGCTAAAAAATCAGGATCGCGGCTGGCCGCTACGTTTAAACGACCAGGTAATGGCAAAAGTAGCAATCACGGTACCATCCTTGCTTTCACCAGTGCTTTGCACGGTAAGGGTAACCGGATCGCCGGTAGCCAGTGTATGGGCAACAGCGGCCTGTATGACCGCACCATCCCGGCAGGTGAACCAGGTTTTGGTTTTGGCCTTTTTGGTAAAGGCGGCTTCCATACCGGTAACCAGCATGGATATACGCTGCGGCGCATCCGCAGCATGCATCAGGGCCAGCAGGCCGGTGCTCATTTCCGCGGCCATGGCCAGGCAGGCAAAGTAAGTTGAGCGGAAAGGGTTTTGCGACAGCCAGCGGTAAGGCACTACGGTGGTGCAGCTATGCGGCTGTATATGCGCTACGCGCACGCCGGCCAGCCAGGCTATGGGTAGCTTCCATAACAGGAATAATGAAAACTGCAGCGGGTGCTTTACTTTATCAATAAATGCCATCAGCGGGTTATTGATTTACATAATTAGCCGGGTTTAATGCAGCCGGCGACCACTGTTTGAGCATATCCATCACCTTATCCCGGTCGTAGCTGTCGGCCGATTCCAGCAGGCCGGTGTTTTGCGTATGCAGGCGGTTGCCTTTGCCATCCAGTATCACCAGCACCGGAAAGCCAAAGCGTTGCGGGTAGCCCAGCTTTTGCAAAATGGGCAGGTTCTTGTTCTCCTTGCTGTAATTCAGGTGATACACCACATAATGCTGCTGCAGCTCGCTGGTTATTGCAGCATCGTCATGCATGAACTTGTACAGTCTTTTACACCAGATGCACCAGTTACCGCCTACCTGCAGCAACACATGCTTGTGCTCGCGGGCAGCCTGTTGTGTGGCTTTTTCAATATCCGCTGCAGCATTGGCAGCGGGATTGTAAATATGCTCCAGGTCCAGCGGCGCCTGTGCTTTCAGCGCCGGCGCCATGAACAGTAAAAAAACGATGTATATCCAGCAAAGTTTCATCATTGCCCAATTTAAGAAAAGGTGCGCATATGAAAGCAGGTATTATTCCGCATTGCTTAACGACACGGCATAAGCATAAATAGCGGTTTGCGCGTTCACGCCGGCGCCTTCTGCCGGCGGCGGCACCGGTACGTTGCGGATATGCTCATCCAGCAGCACGGCATTGGTGTTATCGGCCAGCTGCAGGCGGATGATCTCTTTTGCCTGCTGCCGCAGGGCCGCGTCATACAACGGAAAGCATACTTCAATACGGCGGTGTAGGTTGCGGTTCATCCAGTCGGCAGAGCCCATGTACACCTCCTCCTTACCATTGTTATGGAATATGAACACGCGGGCGTGCTCCAGGAAACGGTCTACTATACGCGTTACCGTTATATTCACACTTTCCGGTAGCCCGGGGCGCAGGCAGCAAATGCTGCGCACAATCAGCTGCACCTTTACGCCGGCCTGCCCTGCTTCATACAGCTTGGCGATCATTTGACTTTCCTGCAGGTTATTGAGCTTAATGGTAATGCGGGCTTCCCTGCCTTTGCGGGCATGGGCAATTTCGCGGTCAATAAGCCCGGTAAAGCAGCTTACCAGGTTAAACTGCGCTACCAGCAGGTGCTGAAACTGCATAAAGCGGTATTCCAGCGGCTGCTCCCTGCTTTGCAGGTACAGGAACAGCAGTTCCAGCTCCCGGGTAATATCAGGGTGGGCGGTGAGCAGTATATGATCGGTATAAAAACGGGCGGTGCTTTCGTTAAAGTTACCGGTAGCCATCAGGCCTATATAATCCCACTGGTGGCCGCGCTTACGCTTTACCAGCGCTGTTTTGGCGTGCACCTTCAGGCCGGGAATGCTGTACACGATTTTTACGCCGGCAGCCTTCATTTTCTTTGACCAGCGGATATTATTCTCTTCATCAAACCGGGCTTTCAGCTCAACAAACACCGTTACCTGCTTGCCGTTGCGGGCGGCGCTGATCAATGCGCTGGCAATGAGCGATCCCGAGGCGATGCGGTACAGGGTAACATAAATCTCCCGCACATCAGGATCGGCAGCTGCTTCGTTAAAGAAGCGCAATATATAATCATAACGCTGGTAAGGCACATGCAGCAGCACATCCTGCTGTATAACGGCCTCCCATATACGCGGCGCACGGTCCAGCACCGGTACCCGGGCCGGCGGCAGCCTGCCATAGGTGAGCGACGGCGCTTTAACGGGCATGGGCAGCTCGGCCAGGTCTTTCAGGTTATGATAACGGCCGCCCTGTACAGGCTCGCCCGGCTGTATGTTAAAGTAAGCCACCAGGTAATGCAGCGCAGCTTCGGGCAGGGCGGCATCGTACAGGAAACGGGTAGGAATGCCCAGCTCCCGCTTTTTGATCATGGTTTCTACCTGCTCCAGCACATCGCCTTTCAGCTCATTCAGGTCGGCTTCCGCATCGCGGGTTATTTTAATGCTGTAGCAGCCGTTAACGGTATAGCCGGGAAACAGGAAATCAATGTTCTCCCGCACTACATCGTCCAGCATAGCAATGTAATGCATATCATCCTGCGGCGGCAACTCCAGGAAACGGGGCAGCTGTTGGCTCGGAATATTTACCACCGCATAGCGCTGCCTGCCCGGCTTATCCTGCCGGGTAAGCGTTACCACCAGGTACAGCACATTATTTTCCAGGAAAAAGTTATGCCTGCGGTGCAGCCATACCGGTTGCAGGTAAGCCAGCACGCGGGTAAGAAAATACTCTTTCAGGAAAGGATGGTGTACGGCCGGTATAGCCTCATTATAATATAAATGTACCTGCTGGCGGTTCAGCTCCGGCAGCAGGGCTTGTGTTAATATATGCCCGAATTCCTGCTGCTGGCGGTCTATTTCCTGCTGTATGGCGTGCAGGGTGTTCTGCGACACCGGCGCGTCGTCCAGGGCAGCGCCGGGATCTTTCTGCAGCAGGTGGTTTACGGCCATCACAGCCGGCATGCGCACGCGGAAAAACTCATCCAAATTAGAGGAAAAGATAGACAGGAAACGGATACGTTCGTATAGTGGTACCCGTAAGTCCTTAGCCATGCACAGCACCCGGTAGTTAAAAGACAGCCAGCTCAGATCACGGTCGTATAAGGGAACTTCTGTTGCAGCCATGACAAATAAGTAAAAAAGTGAAACGACAGTAGCTAATCCCTTACAGGGAAAAATGTAACGGCAATAATAAATGCTGCCACGGAAATAATAAGCCCGAACATGAAAATGTTATAGGCAATGCGCAGCAGGCGGTACTTCTGGCCCAATACTACGCCCAGGTGGTAAATATCCTGTATCATGCTGCCATACAGGAAATCGGCATCCTGCATCATCTGCTGCATGCCCCACCTGTACTCCTCCAGGCCCATGCCATGGAAGTTACCGAAGAACAGCAGGTTGGTTTTCTTCTTTTCAATATCTTCCCGGGTAAAACGGCCCTGGGTAACATTGGGCCGGGTAGCCAGCACGGAGTAAATGATGGTGACCACGCTGGTGGCCAGCAATATGAATGATGGTATGATCAGGTTCGGATTATCTTCCAGCTTGCGCAGCAGTACCGACAGGAGGATGGAGATGATAATGGAGTTGGTGGAGATCATGATATGCGCCTTGCTGTCGGCCATGGAGCTCAGGCGTATATGATTGGTGGAGGTCATGCGGAACATGGTTTCAATACCCCTTTCCGGCCGTTTGGGCTTTTTCTCCTTATCTTTTTCCTGCTTCTCCTCTTTTGCTTTCCGGGCCGCC
>NZ_DASTRI010000186.1:0-71203 GCF_035761305.1 Chitinophaga sp.
TCATCAAATTCAGTAGTGTCTATTGTTGCACTACCTGCGATGATAAATTTCTCCTGCCGGATAGGCTCAAAAATAAGATGTTTATAGTCGGTCAGCTTAGTAGCGATCACAAAATCCAGTGTGCCCCTGTTTAACCGCCCAAGTAATTCTTTCGTGTGTCCAAAAGACAAAATAAGATTTGCGTCAATGGCGGTTATCTTTTCAGATAGTACTGCCTGAAAATATTCCTGTACAGCGCCTAGCCGGATAATGGGCGGCTGCTTTTTTATATGGGCGGCATTGAAATTAGCTTCCAAATTCTCCAGCTTCTCCAATGGCTCAACTACCTGGGTATAAAACAACTTACCGTAATCTGTAGGCATGATTCTCGGCTTCCGTTCAAATAATGCGTGTCCAACATGCGCTTCTAATAAAAAGAGATGCTGGCTTACATTGGGCTGGGATATAAATAAAATCTTTGAGGCAGCTGTAAATGATCCCGTTTGATAAACGGCTTTAAATGTTCTGTACCATTCCAAATTTACCATAAAATGAAGTTATAATTATTTTTATGACCACTCATAAAATAAGCTATTTCGATTGTACTTCCGTAAGATGGACATTTGTCTTCAAAAGATAAAAAAATGGAAATTTTACCACAAGTACAGGAGGTATTGACTTACATTCAGTCAGTTAATGTTGCACATATTAATGATAAGGTGCAAGCTTCAAGAGCACGCTATGAAAGGTTGATACCGCTTGCGGGAGCGCAGGAAGCGGTATTTTCAGTTGAGGACAAAACCACCAGGTTCCCGGACCGGGAAATTGGCATTAGGATCTACAGGCCCTCCGGCAAAAAATCATTACCGGCAGTAGTCTTTTTTCATGGTGGTGGTTTTTTCAAAGGAAGTCTTGAAACGCATGACCGCCCGCTGCGGCAGCTTGCTAATTTATCGGGCGTAGTCATTATTTCAGTGGATTACCGGCTTGCTCCTGAATATCCGTTTCCTCACGGCTTGAATGATTGCATCGATACAACTGAATGGATCATCAACCATGCAGCAGAACTGAATATAGACAGTCATCGCATAGCTGTAGCAGGCGACAGCGCCGGAGGTGCATTGGCCACTTCCGTAGCAGGAAAGCTGGATAACATTGTGTGCCAGGTACTCATATACCCGGCTACCGACTCATCGCTTACAACTCCCTCCTGGCGGGCGCTTGCAGAAGGTCCTATTTTAACTTTAAAGAGTGCCGTTGAGCTCTGGGATTATTATACCGAAGATAAAATAAGTGCGGCCCCTATATTCAACAATGATTTGTCAGGCATGCCGGATGCATTTATTATAACCGCAGAATATGATCCTGTGCGGGATGAAGGTATAGCCTACGCCGAAAAGCTTCGCCATGCGAATGTGCAGGTAACTGAAAAACGCTATCCGAAAATGATACATGGCTTCTTTCAGATGGGAGGTGTAATAGACCAGGGCAAAGAAGTAATTGCAGCTGTAGCAGACTATATCAGGTATAAATTATTAAGATGAAGAAGTTCGTTTGATAAGATCAAGAGCCTTGGGATCTTTGCCTGAAGGCTCCTGGTCTTTTATTGTTTTCCCACGCGCTGAAAAATGAACCGTTCCCCCAAAAAAAATTTGCGTAGCTAAATAACTACGCATATATTTGTAGTCAAATAGCTACGCAATGAATTTACGACGAGATGTATTTCAAGCCATAGCCGACCCCACCAGGCGCGCTATACTCCTATTGGTAGCCTCACAAGCCATGACAGCCGGTGCAATAGCCTCCAACTTTGACACCGCAAGGCCCACTGTTTCAAAACACCTACAGATACTCACCGAGTGCGAACTGCTTAAGCAAGAGCAAAACGGCCGCGAAATATACTATCACTTAAATCCTAAAAAGATGAAAGAAATCGCCGACTTCATTGAACCTTTCCGCAAAATGTGGGATGAGCGGTTCAACAAACTGGAAACTATCATGAAAAACTACAAATCAAAAAAATAGACTGATATGGAGCAAAAAACAAAAATCCACGCCGAAAACGGTAAACAGGAAATCGTAATCACAAGGGAATTTGAACTGCCGGTTGAATTACTCTTTAAAGCCTATGCAGAAGCCGAAATTGTAGAACAATGGATGGGCACAAAAGTCCTGAAGCTGGAAAACAAAAAGCATGGAGGGTATCAATTTGAAACAGCCAATGCCCAGGGAAATGTGCTGTTCCGGGCCAACGGCACCATCCACGATTTTGTTCCAAACCAGAAAATCGTTCGCACATTTGAAATGGAGAACGCTCCTTTTGATGTGCAGCTGGAGTTCCTGGAATTTGAAAAACTTACAGACAACACCAGCAAGCTCAATATGCATGTTATATACAGATCCGTTGCGCTCAGAGATCAACAGCTACAGCTCCCCTTTGCCCAGGGCATTAATATGGCGCATAACCGGCTGCAGGACATTGTAAGCAAATTAAAATAACACACCATGACAAAAACAAGCAAAATCATCTATTGGATCTCCACCGCCTGGCTGGCCCTGGGAATGATCTCAACAGGAGGCACTCAGCTGGTCAAAGCAAAAGAAGGACCTGGCGCAGTAGACAGTATGATACATTTGGGCTATCCCCTTTATTTTTTAACCATACTGGCTGTCTGGAAAATTTTAGGGGCTATAACAATACTTATTCCTAAATTTCCGCTGCTAAAGGAATGGGCATATGCAGGCTTTTTCTTTGCGATGTCAGGCGCAATATTTTCACATATGGCATTGGGCGATCCCGCGGCTGAAATATTCCCGGCGCTGCTGCTGCTGGTGCTAACGGTTGTATCGTGGTACTTCAGGCCCGCAGGCAGAAAAGCCGTTTCCGTTAATCAATCATTTCAACTAGCTACTAAATGAACAGCATGAATCCAAAGGTTGACTTCTATTTCGATAAAGCCCAAAAATGGCAGAAAGAAATAGAGAAACTAAGAATGATCGTTCTTGATTGCGGGCTTACCGAAGAATTGAAGTGGGGCTGCCCCTGCTACACCTACCAGCACAAGAACATCGTTTTAATTCATGTGTTTAAAGAATATTGTGCGCTTTTGTTTTTCAAAGGCGCCTTGTTACAGGATCCTGAAGGTATATTGATCCAGCAAACAGCGCACGTGCAGGCTGCACGCCAGATCCGGTTCACCAATCTGCAGGAAATAGTGAAGCTGGCCCCTGCCCTGAAAGCCTACATTCACCAGGCCATTGAAGTGGAAAAAGCCGGCCTGAGCGTGCCGCTTAAAAAAACCGCTGAATTCAGCATGCCGGAAGAATTTCAAAAAAGATTAAAAAAAGACGCCAACCTGAAAACTGCCTTTGAGGCATTAACGCCAGGACGGCAAAGAGCCTATATTCTTCATTTCTCTGCACCCAAACAAGCCAAAACCCGGGAGTCGAGGATTGACAAATATATACCGCAAATTCTCGATGGAAAGGGATTAAACGATTAGCAAACCAAACCCGGGGAGAAAGTAAACCAGCATATGAAAAACACGAACAGGAATAAACAGCAGCTGCCGGCCTCACAACGTGAAGCGCTGCTCAATACCTTAAAAGCCCGTTTTGAGAAAAACATGCACCGCCATAAAGGTCTTGACTGGGCCAACGTACAGGCAAAGCTGGAAGATAATCCTGGAAAACTGTGGTCGCTCAATGAAATGGAAGACACCGGCGGCGAACCGGATGTTGTGGGGTATGATAAAAAAACGGGCGGGTTTATCTTTTATGATTGCTCGGCGGAAACGCCTAAAGGCCGCAGGAATCTTTGCTACGACCGTGAAGCCCTGGAGTCAAGAAAAGAACATAAACCGGAAGACAGCGCCATTGATATGGCGGCCGCCATGGGCATTGCGCTTTTAACAGAGGCGCAATACCGCGAGCTGCAGCAGCTCGGAAATTTCGACACCAAAACATCGAGCTGGGTACAAACACCTGCTGCCATCAGGAAACTCGGCGGCGCCCTCTTTTGCGACCGACGCTATGATCATGTATTCCTGTATCACAACGGAGCATCGTCTTACTATGCTGCAAGAGGTTTCCGCGGCGCGTTAAGCATCTGAATGAAATTTTAAATCCCCAAAACCTTCCGCCGCTTTGCGCCGTTAGCACCTGTGCCGTTATGGATCAGCTGTCCCCGCGTGTGCCCGTGATCATATGCCCAGGTGCCCACAAATGCCTGCAGCCCGGTATTGTCGCGGCCATTTATATAGCCGTTGTAAAAATGGGTGTACGCTAATGTATACACGCCGGAGAATGCGCCCGGCGCTAATATATTGCCAGGGCTTGCCGCGGCGGCGTTGTAACCGTTCCGGTATTCCTGGAATCCATTATTAAAAGCTGCAGGCCAACCGCCAGGCATGGGTGTTGTGGGGTTCACCTCAGCAGTTTGGTAGCCCTGCTGGTAATGCTGGTAGCCATTTGTATAAGCCGCTGAATGCAGTCCGCCAAGGGGTGTGCCCGGCACTGCCGCTACAGATGCCTGGTAGCCGTTCACATAATCCTGGTAGGCATGGTTGTATGCCGCTGGATGCCCACCCGGCAAAGGATTAGCAGGTGCGGCCAGCGCTGCTGCATAACCCTGCTGGTAAGCATTGAACGCATTGTTATAAGCGGCCTGCTGGCCGCCTGGTAAAGGTGTGCCCGGCGCCGCCTTAGCAGCCAGGTAACCGTTTACAAAGGTTTGGTAGGCGGTTTTGTATGCCAGGTTATGTCCGCCGGGCACCGGCGTATCGGGGTTCAGCACTGCTGCCTGGTAACCGGCCACATAATCCTGGTAACCGTGCTCATAGCCGTTTCCATTGCCCGTAGGCATCACTGCCAGCGGGTCTGTTTGCGCTGCGATACGGCCACTGTTATATTCCGTTTTAGCCCGGTTATATGCATCATTACCAAACTCCGGATTTTCATCGCCGGATTTGATAGACACCAGGCCTGCCTGGTATGCCCGGTTGGTTCTTTCTGCCTGCACCCATGATTTCATGGTGCCATGCTCGCCCAACAGATCCGTTGTTGTGCCCCTGGCATGCGCCTGCTGCCCTTTCAGCCCCTCTGAAAGTTCATAATTTTCTGAATGTGCCTTAAACAACGGGCCATAGGTAGCCCAAACAACAGGAAACGCTTCCTGCAGCACCTCCTCCCACTCCACCAGCACCTTGGCCAGCTGCGCCGGAGAGTAATCCAGCCGCAGTTCGCCGCCAATTTTTGCCAGGCCTCCCCCCCAGCCTACATCCAGGTACTTCCTGCCCAGGCGTTTTACCAGTATCTCAAACACCTTTACGGATTCACCAGCTTCCAGCACTTCGCCTTTATGCACTTTCCTGGCTATCCCAAGCGCAGTACTCCTGTCGGATATATCTTTTTTATCCTTCCAGTCGGATTGCTGTAATTTCAGGTGGGCCCTTTTCTTTGCAAACAAATCATTACGGAACTTCTTTTCCCAGTCAGCCGGCGTCTTATCGCCCTTTTCCAGCTTGCCTAACCACGTATTGGCATCGGCCTCCCCATGCCCGGACGGTGTTACCTCTGCCTTGTAGGTCGTAAGCGGGGCAGACTGGTATACCAGCACATAATCCGCTACCACGTTTTGTACAAAGGCTGCCCATTCCAGGTCTGTGCGGCCATAACCGGCTATGGCAGCCGCCAGCTGGTTAATATTGGGAGCCAGTTTGGCTTTAAGGTTGGTTAAGCGTGTGCTGTTTTCACTGTTATAGCGTTCTAAGGTTGCTGTAGATACATCGCGCGATTTAAAATCGCTGGCTGCTATGAGGTTACTGCCGATCATACTATCCCAATCCTGGTTCTGTAATGACAGCCATTTCAGTAACAGCTCCTGCAGAAACTTTTTAAGCGTTCTGTTCTTGCCCAGGTTGGTCAGGTTCTGTAATACAAGTGTCCAGGAAACCGTATGCGATTTTTGCCCGGCAATGCCGTATTTGGTAACAGGCCGGTCATCGGGCAGCGCAACTTCCTTGATAGTATATTCCTTGATCTCGAAGTTTTCTGCCGGCAGCACCCCTCCTCCACCGGAAGCATTATTGAGCGCAATTTTAGCCTGGAACCCGCCGCTGTCTGCATCATCACCTACTTCTTCCGTTTCCGTAGGCACTTTACCCGGCTTGCTATGGCCTTTACCGCTATATGGCGCTACTGCCCTCCTGGCGGCATCAGACAGGTCTGCTTTAATATTGGCTTCATAGGTAGCCCATGTTTTGGGATATGCGCGTGCAAAGGTTTTTTCAAACTTCTCAAGCAACAGCGTAACTTCCGCTGCTTCATTAATACCCCCTACCATGCCAATACCGGGGTCCCAGTAAGCTTTGGCATGTGTTACCACTGCCAGTGGCGGCTGACCGGTACCGCCTGCTGCCTCCAGCCTTTGGAAAAAGTCGTTAGCCGCTGGTTCTCCATGTCCGGAGGGCCTGCTTTCGTGCACGCCGCTGGCGGAGTCCCCTATTTTTTGCGTAAACCCTGTATGCGTGGAAAGCGGCGCCAGCTGCAGGGCAACAAAATAATCAGTCACCAGGCGCTGTACAACACCATACCATTCCAGGAACGACTTGTCGGCCGTTTTCAGATCGTCAAAATAACTATCTGTGTACCGCAACAGGTAGGAATTGAAAAGCTCCTGGGCCTCCGCTTTCCTTCCCATGTCTTTTTGCTGTGCAAGCGCTTTCCAGTCTTTTTTCAGGTAATCATCTATAAATGTATCGAGCTTTAAACCCGTTACTGCTTCGTATGATTTTTTGAGCAGCGTCCAGGAAACGGAGTGCGCCATTTGAGTGGTGCCAAACTGGGTGGCCGGCCTGGCCTTGTCCGGCAGCTTAATGTTATCCAGCTGGTAATCCGCCGCCTTCTTTTTTTCCGCCCCTGCCCTGTCCAGCACTACAGATGCCGTGTAAGTAAATACGCCCTGTAATACCGGGCCACCGGGTGTTGTTGCCATTTCCTCCGCGTCAGCTGCGGGCATCCTGTCCGGATCCCCGTTTGTGTATGCAGGCTGCATCAGCTGCGTGGTGACGCCGTTGTGCAGGGTACGCAGGGTAGCCAGGTGATTGTTTACACGAGCCTGCAGCTGCGCGGCGCGTGTTACCTGGGAGCTGTTATTGGCCAGGCGCTGGTAATTATGAAGCAATGCATCCGGCGGCCGGCGGCTGCCTTTGGTAGCGCTTACATTGTCTGCCACAGCTTGTGTAACAGGTTGAGGAGAAGGTGTATTGATTTGCTTACTGGTGGCTTTCATAGTTATATGAGGGTGATCATGCTACGGGCGACGATCATCCTAAAGATAGTAAAACACTATCAGAATAAAGTGCTGCATCTACGAAATACATCCGGGTAATGCGCATCTGTTAAAACCGGAACCGGATGCCGGCATTGGCACCCAGGCCACCGATATTAATATAAGATTTCAGATCATTCGCCGGCTTGTTATCATCCTTGTAATTTGTTTTGGCGCCGCTGCTGCCTACCGGCGTATTGGAGCTTTGATCCAGCGTGGTTACATATTCGGTTTGCCGTTCTGCAGTGGACAGGTCGCCCAGGCTGCGGTGCTGTGTGCTGATCACCTGCCCGTTGGTAGTGTTCACCACCCGGGTATTTTCTTCATAGGCGGTTACCTCTTTCTTTTTGCTTTTTGCCGGCACATTGCGGTATTCTGCTTCTGCAAAAACATCCAGGCGGTTACATACGGGAATGGTTACACCCAGCGCGCCCTGGAAGCCCAGGGTGATGTTGGGGTGCACAGCTTCCTCCCGGTGAATGGTGGTTTGGGCTACTACATTCGCGCTTACCGGCGTGGCGGTTTGCGCATCGGTTTCAATGTACAAACGGCCCCAGTAAGGGATTACCATTCCAAAACGCACATACGGGTTTATTTTTTCATAACCCGGGCTGATAACCACACTGGGCGCAAAATCCAGCGCATTGGCATACCCGTGCGATTCAATGCTGCCTGCCACCTGGCCGCTGCCCTGCATGGTGGTGACCTGGCGCGTCATCAGGTTCTTTTTACTGTGATAATAATTGAATGCCGCTTCTATTGCAATGTAACGGTTTATATTCCAGCCAAAGGTAAGGCCGCCCCGTACGCCTTCGCCATACGAGCCGGTAAGCACTTTATCGGATATAACAGTGCTTTGCCCGGTAGCCGGGTTGTAGGTGCCGCGCACATCATGCGGCGCATACGGCCCTACATCGGGGAACTGCCCGGGAAATACGCTGAAGAAATAACCACCAGCGGCTTTCAGGTAAAATTTTGATGGTGCTGCTTTTGCCTGATCCTGGGCCATTAACGGGTACAAACCGGTCAGCATCAACATAACAATGGAAAGTAAGATCGCGCGTTTCATAAGATGGTTTTGTTTGGTTAACTAAACTCAGAACATGGTCATATTGGAAGTTAACGATTATACGCTGTAAAATCAAAAATTAGATGCGCTCACTTATCCGCCGGGAAGCAGGCTGCTCATTATCCTGAATACGCAAACATTATTGTTGCGGTACACGGAAAACAAATGCCCGTTATGCTACCGGCGGCGGCAGTACAACGGGCATAATTATACGAATTAACAGCCATTGGCTGTTTGGTTGTCAGTTACAGCGTATTAAAACGCTTCGGCCAGCGACAGGTATAACCCCGATTGGCGGGGCTCGCCCGGCCGCTTTTCGCCCCAGCCGTAATCCATACGGATGGTAAGGCGGGCGCTTTCGTCGTAGAACCAGCGGCCGCCTATGCCATAGTTAGGCTTAAAGCCGCCAAAGTCAAAGTTGTGGTTGTTGAATACGGAACCGGTGCCGCCAAAGGCCACCAGCGCAAACTTGGGCTGCATATGAATGAACCAGATGTTGATGGGTATTTTCGGGTCCAGGAAATAGCGGTACTCCGCCTGAAAGGCCAGGTAGTTCTGATCGCGGTAACGGCCGGCATAGTAGCCGCGCATCAGCAGATCGTTGCCCATTTCCGACAAAAAGTAAAAAGGTACCTGGCTGCCCTGTATGGTGTTGTAGTTAATGTTCAGCCCCAGCGTGCTTTTGCGGGATAGTGGTATAAAGTGCTTGCCCTGCGCTTCTATTTTCCATAACGCATGTGTACTTAAAAAGTCAGGCGCATACGCTACATTCAGCCGCGCCCAGCTGCCGTGGGTGGTATAGTTCTGGTTATCGCGGTTGTCAAAAATGCCGGTTACCCCTATAAATGTTGCATAGCCGCCGTTTTTATCTACCAGCGCCATACCCGGGTAAATGCCTTTATTATCTTTTGAATTATAGGTGTCGTGCTGGTACAGCAGCGACATACCGGCAAAAAAGTGGCCGCTGATGCGCCGCTCCCCTTCCAGCTGCACCTTATAACGTTTGTTGTTCAGCAGCGACTGGTCAGCCTTATGCGTGGTATCGCCAATGCCGTAAAAATAGATCGGGTAGTCATGGTAGCGCAGGTTGCTCTTGAAATGCCACAGGTTGGCATGCGTCCATATATCTGTTTTCAGGTCAACCTTCCACTGGCTTTTAGTAGTAACGGCCGGTATAAGGTTAATGGTGGAGTTGCGTGTAAGCGGATCGGGGTGTTTGTTATCTGTATAAAAGGAATATAACATGGCCGCTCCTATTTCCAACCCTTTTTCGGGGGAATAGGTGAGCACCGGCAGCGGAAAAAAGCTGTGGCGGCGGATGATGGTGTCCTTTAACACGTAGGGCGTGTCCTGTGCTGCTGCGCCCATAGCGGACAGCAGCAGTATAACGATAACGGTTAATCTTTTTTGCATGCTGATTGTTTACTTCCTGTCTGCATGGCCCAGGCTTTTGCCCGGCGCCACTTTATCGCGTACCATTTGTTTCAGTTCCTTTATCTCCGGGAAATGCCCCAGTACTTTCCTGTCCAGCAGCACCTCCTCTCCTACATATATCACAAAGCTGCCGGCTATTTCACTGGGACGCAGGGTAACGCCTCCCAGCTCGTCGGCAAACGTGGTCAGCAATTCCTGTGCCATCCATGCAGAACGCAGCAGCCAGCCGCATTTTGGACAGTATTCTATAGTGATGGTGGGTTTCATTTTAATGAATAATTAATAATGAATGATTAATAATTAATGAACGGGTATGTTATCGGCATTTACCGGGGTTTCTTTTTCGGAATGCCTGCTAAATGCATCCAGTGACCCGCGGCATAAAAATATAGACACCAGCGTTAGTACGGCCCCGGCCAGGAAAGGCATGCCCGGGAAATAAACGCGGGCATGAGGTTTGGAAAACGAGGCAAACAGGTTGGTCATAATGGGCGGGCCTACTACCGCTGTAAGGCTCATCAGGCTGGTAAGGGCGCCCTGCAGGCCTCCCTGCTCATTAGCCGGCACCTGGCTGGATATTACGCCCTGCAGCGCAGGACCGCAAATACCGCCCAGGCAGTACGGCACCAGGAAAACAAACATCATCCATCCTTCTGTAGCAAATGCAAACAGCAGCATACCAATAGTATATGCCAGCAGTCCCAGGTAAATAGACCACTTTTGCCCCAGCTTGGGAATGGTAACCCTTATCAGCAATCCCTGCACCAGGCCTACCAGCAGGCCTACAAACCCCAGGGAGTAGCCTACCCAGGTTTCGTTCCAGCCAAACTTGAACATGGTATAATAGCTCCAGGTGGATTGTACAGAGTGTGCGGCAATATATAAAAGCACCAGCGATGCAATAAGGCCCCGCACCACCGGGTAGCGGAACAGGTGCCAGAGCGAGCCGCCGGGTATAATATGCGTCCAGTTAAAGGCCCGGCGGTTTTCGGGCAATAACGACTCAGGGAGTATGAAGTAACCGTACAACAAATTCATGAACGTAAGCACGGCAGCCGCCACAAAAGGCGCGCGTGGTCCCCAGTGGGCGAAAAGTCCGCCAATAACCGGCCCGATAATAAAGCCCAGGCCAAAGGCAGCACCTACCAGTCCAAAGTTCTGCGCTCTTTTTTCCGGGGGGCTTACATCTGCAATATATGCGGTGGCGGTAGTAAAGCTGGCGCCGGTGGCCCCTGCTATTATACGGCCTACAAACAGCCAGCCAATGGTAGGCGCAAATGCCTGGAAAAGATAATCCAGCCCAAAGCCCAGCAGGGCCAGTAATAATACGGGCCTGCGGCCATAGCGGTCGCTTAGCCCGCCTACGATGGGAGAGCAAAAGAATTGCGTAATGGCAAAGGCAAACAGCAGCCAGCCGCCGTATTGGGCGGCCTCACTCAGGCCTTTGCCGGTAAGATGTTCTATCAGCTTAGGCATAACGGGAATGATGATACCGAAGCCGATAACATCTACTAGCACCGTTACAAAAATGAACCCCAGGGCGGAATTCCGTTTAACAGTCATGGCGGAAAATTTGGCGCAAGATATTCAATTAATTGCTTTAAATCCCGCCAGCTATACTTCCAGGGCTGCCAATGGTCCCAAATATTTTTGTTAACTGGGGTTTTAACTGTATTTTTATTCGACGGATGGTTATAATCTCTTCATAACCACCGCTTTGGGGCCTTACAACTGACTAACGACCGGGGACAATATCATGAGAGTACTGTATTACCTATACCTGGGCCTGACCTGCCTATTATCATTTCAGGTGAATCCGGGTTATGCTACAACCGTCATCAGCCCTGCCGACAGCTTGCTGCAGGTATTGGCAACGCATGCCCGGAAAGATACGGTACGGGTACAATTGCTGAATAAGCTGGGTCGCATTTACTTTACGCAAAACCCTGCCCAAACCACCCGCTATGCCAGGGAAGCGCTGCACCTGAGCGACAGCCTGCATTATACAGAAGGTTCCATATGGGCCACCCGCAACCTGGCCCTGGTAGAGAATACAAAAGGCAACCTGGATAAACAGATGGACATGACCCTGGCAGCGCTGCAGCTGGCGGAAAAATCGGGGCAGCTGCATATTGCCGGCATCCTCAATAATGATATAGGCAATATTTTAATAGAGCAGAATAATCCCGTACAGGCATTGCCGTACCTGAAACGCTCGCTGCAGATCAAACAGCGGTTCAAAGAGCAGGCCGAAATCGCCAAAACGCTGAACAACATCGGCTCGTGCTATATGCAGCTGCAAAAGCACGACTCGGCCCTGCATTACCTGCGGCAGTCGGAAAAGGTGAAGCTGTTGCTGCACGACGAGCGCGGGCTGGCCTTTACCTATGAGAACATGGGCCTAATTTACCTGCAGCAGGGCCGGTACGAATTATCCCTGCAGTACCTGGAAAAATCGCGGCGCTTTTACCAGGCGTCCGGCAACCAGATGGGCATTGGCAAAAGCTGGCTGAACCTGGCCAAGGTGAACACCCTGCTGAAACAGTATGATACAGCCGCCGCGCAGCTGCAGCAGGCGGCCGCCATAAATGCGGCGCAGCAGAACGCAAAGAATGAAATGATCTATTACCAGTACCTGGCGCAGCTTGACTCGTCACGGGGTAATTATATTACGGCGCTGCAGCACTACAATACCTACACATCACTCAAGGAAAAATACTTTGCTGTAGAAAAAGCCAAGTTCATTGCCAACACCCGGGAAAAATACGAGTCGGAAAAAAAGCAGCGGGAAAACCAGCTGCTTAAAGCCGCCCAGCAGATCCACCTGGCCACTATTCACCAGCAGCGCATACTGGTAGCGGCATGCGCGTTCCTGCTGGCGGTGCTGCTGGTAATAGCCCTGATGTTGTACCGCCTGTATAACCGGCAGCACGAGCTGTTACGGCAACTGAACAGCAAAAATGAGGAAGTATCGCAACAGAACACAATTATCCTTGAGCAGAATGTGAAGCTGGGCAGCCTGAACCAGGTGAAGGACAAAATATTCTCTGTTATATCGCACGACCTGCGCTCTCCCCTGGCCATACTCGAAGGCATGCTGTTCCTGCTGCGCGACGATAAAATATCGCCGGAGCAGTTCCGCACTTTTACAGATGACCTGTGGCGCGACATGAAGAACACCGCCTATATGATGGATAACCTGCTGAACTGGGCCAGCTCGCAGATGAAGGGCATCCGCATTAAGGCAGATGATTTTGAGTTTACCGGCGTAGTACGGCGGGAAATTGAGCTGCTGCAATCCCTGGCCCGGCAAAAAGAGGTTACCCTTACCCATCATTTACAACAACCGGTTATGGTATTTGCCGACCCGGATATGATGAAGTTAGTATTGCGCAACCTGATCAGCAATGCCATTAAGTTTACTGCCGGCGGTGGTAACATTGATATTTATATGCGCATCAGCGGCGCTTACCTTGAAATATGCGTGCAGGATAACGGCATTGGCATCCCGGAGAAAGACCAGTACAAAGCCTTCTCCAATATTTATTACTCCACGCCCGGCACCCGGCATGAAAAGGGCTGCGGCCTGGGGCTGCCGCTTTCCAAAGACTTTGTTGAGCTGAACAAGGGCAGCATATGGTTTCACAGCAAGCCCGGTGTTGGCACCAGCTTCTATTACACTATTCCCCTGTCGGAAGAAGATGTTCACCACCCTGCTTACACCGAGGATGTAGAGCAAACGGCGTGAGGAGAATGTGCAGATGTGCGGATATGTAGATGTGCAGATATGCAGATGAATGGCGGCGATGTGTTGCTGCAGTTATGGGCGCCTTGCCTTTAATTTAAAGCCCGGTGTTTAATCTTCAACTTTTTGCCTTTTACTTTTTGCTTTGGGCTTTTGGCTTTCTGCCTCAAAATCGTAGAAGTTAAGGCCTGCCTCTTCAGAAAATTTACGCGCTATAGTGGCGTCCAGCGGGTATATATAAAACTCCCCTGCCCCACGGATCTTTGCATCCAGCAAATGCCCGGCATAGGCGTTATAGCTGCTGCTGCCCAATGTTATATGCACATGCAGGTATGGTTTGCCGTCTTTTGTAGAAATGTTGCCGGTGAGGTTGGCAATTTCCATCTGCTGCTTAAAGGTTTTATCCACATACTTTTTAGTGGCCGGGTTAAAGAAACGCAGCGTGGCTTCATTTACAGCGCCAATACCGGTAATGCTGCCGGCGCTGATGTGGTTTTGGGTGATAAAGTCTATAAGGGCCTCTTTAATGCCGGACCTGTCTTTTATACTTAGCACATAGGTGCTGTCAACTTTTTTTGCTGTCCATAATGCGCCGGTGAGCACATCCTGTGCCTGTGTTTGCATAGTTACAACGGTTAAAGAAATGGTTAATAAAATTACGGCTGTTGCAGCCTTCCATAACCGTAGCAATGATGGGGCCATTTTAATTAATAATTAAGAATGAATAATTAATAATGAGGGCGATGTGTGTTTGTTTATCGGTGGGGGCATAACTGGCACAGCTGTATAATTAAGCATGAAGAATTAATACAAGCATTCATAATGACCGTGCTAAAAGCATGGGCTATTCATTATTACTGCAATCCCGGCCTTAATGTGCGCGCTTAAATCCTTTTAGAACACCGCCGGCATTTATTATTAATTCTTAATTATTCATTATTAATTAACCTCCGAAAACGTATCTCCCTGTTTAATATCCCCTGTTTCATAACCTTTTTTAAACCAGTACATGCGCTGGGCAGAGGTGCCATGCGTAAAGGCGTCCGGCACTATCCTGCCATTGGCAGCCTGCTGCAGCTTATCGTCGCCAACAGCGCTGGCCGCATTTAAGGCTTCCTCTATGTCGCCGCTTTCCAGTATGCTATCCATCTGTTGTGCGTGGTTGGCCCATACGCCGGCCAGAAAATCGGCCTGCAGCTCCAGCTTTACCGACAGCTTGTTGTATTCCGTTTCGCTCATACGGGCGCCCATAGCCTGCACCTTGTTGCTGATGCCCAGCAGGTTTTGCACGTGATGGCCTACTTCATGGGCAATTACATAGGCCATGGCAAAATCGCCCACTACGTGAAAGCGGTCCTGCATTTCGTTGAAGAAGGAAAGATCGAGATATACTTTCCTGTCGGCCGGACAGTAAAAGGGGCCCATGGCAGACTGGGCAAACCCGCAGCCGCCGTCGGTAGCATCGGTAAACAGCACCATTTTGGGCGGAACATAGGTCTTATTCATTTCATTGAACTGCTGCGTCCATACATCCTCCGTATAGGCAAGCACGGTAGAGGCAAAGCGGGCTGTTTCGTCGCTGCCGGCCGTAACCTGTTCTGCGGGCTGGCTGCTGCCCGCGCCGTTTTGCACCTGTTGCAGCACCTGCTGGGGATCTTTATTGAATAACAGTGCCAGCACAATAATAATAATGCCGCCAATGCCACCGCCGATACCTACGGTACGCATGCCGCCACCGCCGCCGCGGCGGTCTTCCACATTATCGCTTAAACGTTTGTTTTGCCAACGCATATGATGTTTTTTGAAGTAACAGATCTGCGGTTACAAGGTACTATTTTCTGTTTAACCATACACCTGCCTTTTAGCCTGCTTATTTCCCGTTTTCACCGGTTTTCACACTGCCGGTGGCCGAAACCCTGTTTCCTGCCCGGGGATGTACGCCTAGTTTTGGGCACAGATAAAAACTTCGTTACATGGAACATATTGTGCTAACCAATGGATTGAAAAAAAGCTTCCGGGCTGATGGTAAAACCATAGCAGCGGTGCGCGGTGTAAACCTGGCCGTGCCTACCGGTGAAATATTCGGTTTCCTGGGGCCTAACGGCGCCGGTAAAACCACTACCCTGCGCATGCTTACCACGCTGCTGCCTCCTGATGAAGGCACTGCTATGCTGGCCGGCTGCGACCTGCTGAAAGCGCCCCGCCGCCTGCGCGAACGCATTGGATATGTAAGCCAGGCCGGCGGCAGCGACCGGGGTATGAGCGCCTGGGAAAACCTGCTGCTGCAGGGGCAATTGTTTGGCATGCCGCGCCATGAAGCCGCCGCCCGGGCTAAAGCGCTGATCATGACATTTGACCTGGCCGGCATTGCCGACCGCAGGGCCGGCACGTACTCCGGCGGGCAGCGCCGCCGGCTGGATATAGCTATTGGCATGATGCACCAGCCGCAGCTGCTGTTCCTGGACGAGCCCACTACCGGCCTGGACCCGCAGAACAGGGCCCGCCTGTGGGATGAAGTACGGCGCCTGCGCAACAGCGGCGTAACCATTTTTTTAACCACGCACTACCTGGATGAAGCAGATGCCCTGGCCGACCGCATTGCTATTATGGACCAGGGCACCCTTGTGGCCGAAGGATCACCGCGGGAGCTGAAAAAACAGGTAGCCGGCGACGTGGTACAGCTGGGCCTTGGCCCCAACGGCACGCACCAGGAGGCGGTGCTGCGCCTGTTTGAGCAGCAGCCCTATGTACGTGAAGCAAGCTACGAGCAGGGCCAGCTACGGTTATATGTATACGAAGGTGAAGCGCAGCTGCCCGACATATTGCGCCTGCTGGACCAGGCACAGGTAAACCTGCAAACCATTTCCCTTTCCCAGCCTACCCTGGACGATGTATTCCTGCGCAAAACCGGCCGTTCACTGCAGGAGGCCTGATTTAAAAAACCATAAAAACACGATTACTATGTCATTCTTTTCAACATTACAACTATACTACGTACGCAAGGTAAAGGAGTCGCTGCGCAACCCGGGCTTCCTGTTTATGGCAGTGGGTACGCCGTTAATGTACCTGCTGCTGTTTGCGCCTTTATTAAAGCACCTTACCGGTATGCCCGGCTTCACCGGCGGCAATGTGCTCAATGTGTTCCTGCCTGGTGTAGAGGTGGTGATAGCGGTTTATGGCGGGCTGTATGTAGGCTTTGGGCTGGTTGACGAGATACGGCAGGGTATTATAGAACGTTTCCGCGTAACGCCCACCAGCCGCCTGGCCCTGCTGATGGGCAGCGTGCTGCGCGATGTAAGCGCTGTGCTGGCGCAAACACTGCTTATAACGGTGCTGGCTATACCGTTTGGCCTGGAGGTGCACTGGGGCGGCCTTGTGGTAATAATGGCGCTGCTGGCTATCATCAGCGCATTGTTTGCCGCCTTTTCCTATGCGCTGGCCCTGCGCATGAAAAGCGAAGACGCCATAGCGCCCATTATACAGGGTATATCTTTACCCATTATGTTGCTGGCCGGTTTTCTGCTGCCTATGGAAATGGCCCCGCACTGGCTGCAGGTAGCAGCGTTGTTTAACCCCGTATATTACGCAGTGGAGGCCTCCCGCGCCCTTATGGCAGGGCATATGAATGCGCCGGTGGTGCTGCAGGCCTTTGCCATGCTGCTGCCGGTAACATCGCTGGTATTCTGGTGGGCCATCCGCTCTTATAAAACAGCGGTAGCGTGACGATGTGCAGATGTGCAGATGACAATGGTAGTGGGGGTAGATGTGCACATTTTCAATTTGCCCATTTGCCTTAACTTTACTTTATGCAGCACTCCGCCCTTTCATACACCCGTATCAAAAAGATCTGCAATACTGTTATTACAGATGAGGAAGATGTGCTGGCCGCCGAAGAACCCCTGGAAATACAGCTGGTTTACGGCGCCGCAGATCACCCGCAGGAACAAAGTATTACTGTTACCATGCGTACACCGGGGCAAGACCAGGAGCTTGCTGCCGGTTTTTTATTTACAGAAGGTATTATCCGGCATGCGGCAGATATTGCGGAGATGCAATCCACCGGGCCAAACGGCAATATCATACGGGTACGGCTTCACCCGCATGTAAAGCCGGCGCTGCAGCCGGCAGCGCGCAATTTCTTCTCCAACTCCGGCTGCGGCGTATGCGGCAAAGCAGGTATCGCCGCCATATTCACCGCCGTACCCGCTGCTGATAAGCGTACGCGCTTTACCTTTCCGGCAGCGCAGCTGCTGTTGCTGCCCGGCAGCATACGCAACCAGCAGCGCCTGTTTGAAGATACCGGCGGTATACATGCAGCGGCCTTATTTAATGCCGGCGGAACGCTGTTGTTGCTAAGGGAAGATATTGGCCGGCATAATGCGGTAGACAAACTAATAGGCGCGGCGCTTACAGCGGGCAACATTCCATTGTCCGCCAGCCTGCTGCTGTTAAGCGGCCGGGCCGGTTTTGAGCTTATACAAAAAGCAGCCATGGTGGCCATACCCATTATAGCCGCTGTAGGCGCACCTTCGAGCATGGCCGTTAAAATGGCGCAGGAATGGGACATTACGCTTATAGGCTTTTTAAGAGAGCAGCGATGTAATATTTATACCGGTGAGGAACGGATTCTGGTGTAAGGGAAAGCAGAAAGCTGAGGGCAGAAAGCTCAACGCTGCGAACGGCATAAGTAATATATCATGAGATACGAGCATAACCGTAAAACAAACTATAAAAGCATTGCATGCACACCAAGCCGCAGCACATAGCACGTTGTACAAGCTTTTGCTTCTGCTAAAAATGCCCTGCATTAACCGTAAGCACTAATACATAGCACACTGCATCAGGCTTTATGCTTTCTGCTTTATGCTTTCCGCTTTATGTTAAAATAAAAACCATGGACAATTCCACTGAAAAAATACCATCTGCAGAAGGCCCGGCGGAATTTACCGGGTTAAGGCTCAGCAAGCCTAAAGATGTAGCTGCCGGCCTGCCGGCGGTAATGGTGAGCGCACAGCATATTTTAAAAGAAGCAGGCGCCCTGCGCGGTATGAAAGCGCTGCTGAAGCTGAACCAAAAAGGCGGGTTCGACTGCCCCAGCTGCGCCTGGCCCGACCCGGATGACGACCGCTCGGCTATTGCGGAATATTGCGAGAACGGCGCCAAAGCTGTGGCGGAAGAGGCCACGCTTAAAAAGCTTACGCCCGGCTTTTTTGCCGCCAACGCAGTAGCAGACCTGGCAAACCTGTCGGACTACGAGATCGGGAAAAAGGGCCGTATTGCCCAGCCAATGTACCTGCCTGCCGGCGGCACCCATTACCAGCCTATTGACTGGGATGCCGCCTTTATAAAAATAGCCAACCACCTGAATGCGCTGGCGTCGCCGGACGAAGCTGTTTTCTACACCTCCGGCCGTACCAGCAATGAAGCAGCTTTCCTGTACCAGCTGATGGTGCGCGAATACGGCACCAACAACCTGCCCGATTGCTCCAACATGTGCCATGAGTCCAGCGGGGTAGCCCTGGGCGAGTCGCTGGGTATAGGCAAAGGCTCTGTAACGCTGGAAGATATTCACCAGGCAGAGGTGATCATGATACTGGGGCAAAACCCCGGCACCAACCATCCCCGCATGCTCTCGGCCCTGCAAAAGGCCAAAGCCAACGGCGCTACCATTATTGCCATCAATCCCCTGCCCGAAGCAGGCTTAATGAACTTCCTGAACCCGCAAACGGTGAAAGGAATGCTGCACGTAAAAACCCACCTGGCAGATATTTTCCTGCAAGTGCGCATTAACGGCGATATGGCCCTGCTGAAAGCCCTGGCCCTGCTGCTGCTGGAAGCAGACGCCGAAAAACCCGGCCAGGTGCTGGATCATCACTTTATTGCCAAACATACCCACGGGTTTGAGCATTACGTGCAAAACCTGCAGCAATATACAGTAGCAGCACTGGCGGCCGACTGCGGCGTGCCGGAAGCGCAGCTGAAAGCTGCTGCAAAAGTGCTGGCGCAGAAAAAGAATATTGTAGCCTGCTGGGCCATGGGCCTTACCCAGCATAAAAATGCGGTGGATACTATTAAAGAGGTGGTAAACCTGCTGCTTATGAAAGGCAGCATTGGCAAACCCGGCGCCGGCACCTGCCCGGTACGCGGGCATAGCAATGTGCAGGGCGACCGTACCATGGGCATTTTTGAACAACCCTCCCCCGCCCTGCTGCAACGCCTACAGGAGGTGTATGGGTTTATACCGCCGCAGCATCATGGTTTTGATACGGTAAATGCCATACACGCCATGCTCAACGGGCGGGCCAAAGTATTTATGGCCATGGGCGGCAACTTCCTGTCCGCCACGCCAGATACCAACCTTACGGCCCAGGCCTTGCGTAACTGCAACCTTACTGTGCACGTGTCTACAAAGCTGAACCGCAGCCACCTGGTGCATGGCAAAGAAGCGCTCATACTGCCCTGCCTGGGCCGCTCAGACCAGGATATTATTAACGGGGAACCGCAGTTCGTAAGCTGCGAGAACTCTATGGGCGTTGTACAAATGTCTAAAGGCAACCTGAAACCCGTATCAAAAGAGCTGCTGGGCGAGCCTGTGATCCTGTGCCGGCTGGCGCAGCACCTCCTGGGTAACCGCTCCCGGGTGAACTGGGCGCTGTATATGCGGCACTATGATCACATCCGCAATGACATTGAAAAGGTGATACCCGGCTTTGAGCGTTATAACGAGCGGGTACGGCGCCCCGGCGGCTTTTATTTGCCCAATACGGCGCGGGAAGGCCGCTTTAACCCCGAGGGCAGCGGCAAAGCGCACTTTAACCTGGCCAATATTACTCCGCTGTCGCTGGCGGCAGATGAATATATTATGATGACCATCCGCAGCCACGACCAGTTTAACACCACCATTTACGGCCTGGACGACCGCTACCGGGGCGTGTACAACGAGCGGCGCGTAATATACATGAATGAGAAAGACATTGCCCGTGCCGGCCTGCGGCCCGGCGATGTGGTAAACCTGGTAAATAAGGAAGACGGGCATACGCGCATAGCGCACCGTTTTATTGTAGTGCCTTACAGCATACCGGAACGCTGCACCGCTACCTATTTCCCCGAAACCAATGTGCTGGTGCCGCTGAACAGCGTTGCGGATAAAAGCAATACGCCGGTTTCTAAAATGGTGGTTATCCGCATCATTAAAGACGAAACAGGAAGTATCAGGTAGAAAGTAAAAGGCTCCATTCATCTGCACATCTGCATATTTGCATATCTGCTCATCCCTCCCTACCTGAACTGCAAAAACTGCGGCGCGCGCAGTACAGATATATCAAAACGGAAATCTACAATAGTCGTAATCTCGTAATAAAACGACTTTACAGGCGGCGGCGCGTCGGGCATATAATACGCGGCTATACGAAAAGTGTTAAGCGCCAGGTTCTCGTTCCGTATGCGCACTCCTGCGCCAACAGCGCTGTGCAGCGGGTTCCTGAAAATGGCGTTATTGTTTTCCGTGATCTGCGACAGCTGCAGGTAGGTGGAAAAATTAAACTTGAAGCCCAGCACTTTCAGCGGGCTGTAATACACCGTTTCTGAACGCAGGTTCAGGCGTTGGTAACCGTTAATGCGGGAATTACGGTAGCCCCATATACCCACATCCACATTTATGCTCAGCGGCTTGTAAAAGAAATTGTTAGGGTTGCCCAGGTAATCGACTGTTACAAACTGCCGCAGCCTGCCCCAGGGAAAGTTGAACAGGCGGCTGTAATACTCTGCGCTGGCATGTATCACCGCATCTTCCGACGACTGTTTTTGCCAGAAGCTGCCAATGCCAAGCGTAGTATTAAAAAGCCCTTCATGCCGGGTGAGCCAGAATTTGCGCATTTCCAGCGCGGTGTATAAACGCCTGCGCGCTTTCCAGCTTTCCCAGCCGGATAGCACGCTTACATTATAACCCAGCGGAATGTCTTCCGTACGGCCAAAGCCAAAGAAGTAATGCGCTTTGAAAAAGTCCTGCCTGAACACGGCCAGCTCCGCCAGGTAATAACGCCGGTCGTTGTACACCGGGTCTTCCTTGAACCGGTCCTGCACGGGGTTCCTGTTAAAGAACAGGTTATAATGCCGCAGCAGTATGGCCATATTGGGCTTCTTGCCGGGATCTTCCCCGTTCTTCCCGGGATTAATAACGTTATACCCCACCCAGGCGTCTACCACGTTATAGCGGTAGTTGCGGTACAAGGTATCGGGCAGGTTCCTGAAATTAATGGAAAAGTTACGGGCCAGGTATAACCCGCCTATCAAGCTGGCGCTGGTACGGTATAACGGGCGGTTCAGGCTTACAAAGTACGACCCTTCCAGCACGCCTGTATCAATGGCGGCGGGCGTATAGTCGTTCAGGGTAGTATAGCCCACGGAAGCATCTACAAAGGAGCCGGCTACGTTATACTTGGTATAGGTAACCGCCGAGCCCCAGGGCGGGGAGCGGTCGTTGCGCCACCGGGCGGTAACATCAATACCCTGGCCGGCGCCCAGCACGTTGTTATTGGAAATACCGCCCCGGAAAGCGGTGGAGGTAAGCTCCCGCAGGTCGGCGCTGTATTCAAAAAGGTCTTTGGTTACCACCAGCAGGTCTACAGAGTCGGGCGACACCGCTGCGTTGATAATGTATATGCGTGCATCCTGTATAAAGGGGCGGTTACGCAAATAGCGTTCATTATCCGCCATGGTATAAGGGTCTATGGTATCGCTTTCCCGGAAAAAAAGGGATTGCCGTATCACCCACTCGCTGGTGTTTAAATGCAGGCGGTTGGCAAAATTCAGCAGCTTCATGCCGCTATGGAAAGTGGTATCGTTAATGTTGCGCGGGCCAAACACGTTTACCTGGCGGTAATAAATGTCGCGTACCACCCTGCCGCGGTACGGTGTAAAATATTGCTCGCTTTTTATAAGGGTGCTGTCGGTGCCGGGCGGCTCCGGCACATTTTGCCGGGTAATATGGCGTATCAGGGAGTCGCGGTACTCTTTATTGCGGATAGAGTCGCGGTATTGTGCAAGCCGCCGGAAAAGGCCGTTTTTGCGCCGGGCGGGGGTGGTGTCATTTTCCTGGAAAGCAATTGCGCCCGGCTTCACCATTCCCTGCACAATAGAAGGCTGTAACATACAGCAACAACAGATGATCCAGTATATTTTAATTAGTCTTCCCAATCGTTTTCAGTCGGCTTAAAACGCGTGTGACAGTTGTTATGTAATGTATTAAAAAATGAAGAAACGGAAAAAAGGAAAATAAAAGAAAGGATAGCGCCCTCTCTGTTTATTTCCCTTCATTCCGTTCCGTACAAGTTCTTTGCTCCCCCTATGTACTATCTCCGTAGCAAACCTGATAGCAATGAAATAAGGAACAATACTACAAAGATGAAGAACAGGATTTTGGCAATGGATGCAGCACCTGCCGCTATGCCGCCAAATCCAAAAACTGCTGCAATAACAGCAACAATAAAGAAGATAAGTGCCCAGCGTAACATAAGCTAATAATTTAGTGATACTTGTGTGGTTACAATTATCATTCCAACGCATGCCAGTTATTCCTAAAAGCCGGGGCCTATTTTACAATATTGGTTTCCCATCCGTCATAGCGGCCGTTCAGGACGCGGGCCAGCTCCCACAGGTACATCACCACCTGGTCTATGCTGTCGTCTGTGGTTTTATCCATACGGGATATATGCAGGGCATAAGGGTAGTCTTTTTCGCTGCTGCGGTTATTCTTTTCAATACGGAAGCCCTGTTCTTTTACCTGTTGCCAGTACTGGTCGCGCTCTGTTTCGCGGGTAAAGAATATCCAGTGGTCAACAGGCCGGGGGCATTCGCTGTTATCGGCATGTTTTTGCAGGGTACGCAGCACCTTGCGGTTTTGAATGCGCTGGAATTCCTGCACATCGGGCAGTAAAAAATCAAAATACAGTTCCCAGGTCCGGTCTTCCTGCACCCCAAAATCGTAACGGTAACTGGGGAAATTAATCATCACATCGGCAATGGCCTTATCGTGCAGCAGGGTGTTGCCGGTATAAAAATAAAAGTCGCGCACGCCGTTGGAGATGGTGCGCCCCACAAAAAAAGCGTTCAGCTTGTCTTCCAGGTGCTCTACCAGGCTGTCCTCTATCTCGCCCAGGGTAGCAAATTCTTCGCTCTGCGGAAAGCCATCGGAGCGGGGATGGTTCAGGTAAACAGATATAAATAATGCATGCGGTTTATCCTTGAGCGGGGCAAAACGGCGCAGGTCAAGATCCAGCCCTATAATGGCCGGGCTATCTTCAATAGCGCAGGTATATATATCCCAGTCAGGTTGGTAATGGCGGTGCATATGGTTAGTCATTAGGCTTGCGGTAAAGGTACGAAGTTTGAGAAATGATGCAGGATACAAGGCAGTCAGATGTGGAAAATTCCCGTAGTTACCATTCATCATAAAACCGGGTTAACGCGCTGGATTCCTATTACTTTTACGGCCGGAGATAAAGCAAATCTTGAAGGAAGAAATTTTTTTTTGTATGCGAACGATCGTCTTTTGGGGACTGGTAATCATAGCTATTATAGGATCTGGCACTATTGCACAGGCACAGGCGCCGCAAAAAGGCCCTGCCCGTGGTAACATTATCGGCAAACTGGTGGATGCAGAGGGGAATAAACCTGTAGAATACGCTTCTGTAGCGCTTTTACGCGCTAAAGACTCTACCGTGGTAACAGGTATGCTATCCAAAGGTAACGGCGATTTCAACTTTGACAATGTTGCGGCCGGCAAATACCTGCTGAAGATAAATTTCATTGGCTACACAACCGTTTATAAAGTTATTAACCTGAAACCCGGCAGCCAGACGGATGTTGGTAACATAAAGCTTAGCGCCAACGTTAAATCCCTGGCAGCCGTAGAGGTAGTTGGTACCCAGCCTACGTATACCATGGCCATTGACAAGAAGGTGTTTAATGTAGATAAAAGCCTTGCTACCGTAGGCGGCACTGCAGCAGATGTGCTGAAGCAGGTGCCCTCTGTAAGCGTGGATATTGACGGTAACGTAACCGTACGAAACGGCAGCCCCACCATTTTTGTTGACGGCAGGCCTACTACCCTTACTATTGACCAGATACCCGCCGACGCCATTGAACGCATAGAGGTGGTAACCAATCCTTCCGCCAAATACGATGCAGAAGGCATGAGCGGCATCCTCAACATAGTGTTGAAAAAGAACCGCAAAGCCGGCATAAACGGCCAGGTAACCGCAGGCGGCTCTACCCTGGGCGGCGCCAACGGCGGCGTTGACCTGAACGTGCGGCAGGAAAAGTTCAACTTCTTCCTCACCTATAATGTGCGCACCCGCAAGGCCTGGACCAACACCCACCTGTTCCGTAAAAATATTTCATCCGATACGGTTACTTACCTGGACCAGTACCAGGATGGCGACCAGTTCCGCCGCTTCCAGTTTGGCCGCATGGGAGTTGACCTGTACCTGGACAACCGCAACACGCTCACCATTTCGCAGGGTATTGTGAGCGGTAAGTTTGAGAATACGAACGATCAAACCCTGTATGACCTGGATATTAAGCAACAGCGCATGCGCTACGGCACCGGTATAGATAATAACAACCACGGCTTTACCAACTATACCACACAGCTGGGCTATACGCACAACTTTGCCGAAGAAGGCCACCAGCTCACTGCCGACTTTAACTATAACCGCGCCAACGGAACAGACGGCACGGATTATTCCCTGCAGTATTACGGCATGGACCATACGCCTCTTTATGATCCGGAGCCGGAGCTGCGCATAGGCCGCGGCGGCGACAATACTACTTATATCAACGGGCAGGTGGATTATGTAGATCCGCTGTCGGCCAACTCCAAGCTGGAGGCCGGCCTGCGCACCACTGCCCGCACCTTTAACAACGACATTACCACAAAGGGCAAAGATTTTCCTTCCGGCGAGTTTGTGGTAGACAGCGCCCTGTCTAACAAATACCACTATACGGAGCAGATCAACGCTGCATATATCAACTACAACGGCACCATCAAAGATTTTGGCTACCAGGCAGGCTTACGCGCCGAGCAGTCGTTTTATAAAGGCAATATGCAAAGCGCCAAAAACAGCGCTTATGACATCAGCTACCCGGTAAGCCTGTTCCCGAGCGTTTTCCTGTCGCAGAAATTCAAAGGCGACCATGAGCTGCAGCTGAACTACAGCCGCCGCATACGCCGTCCCTGGTTCCGCGACCTGCTGCCCAACCTGGAGTACAGCGCGCAAAGCGCCAGCCGTGGTAACCCCGCCCTGCGCCCTGAGTTCACCAACAGCTTTGAGCTGTCGTACCTGAAAACTTTTTCAGACAAGCACAATGTAATGGTATCTACCTACTACCGGAATACCAATCATGCCATCACCGACTTTTATACAGATACCACGCTGAACCTGAACGGGCAAATGCAGAAGGTGGTGCTCACCTACCCGGTAAACGCCGCCACCCGCAACTCGTGGGGCGCGGAGTTTACAGTGCGCAACCAGGTAATGCCCGGATGGGATATTACCACCAACATTAACCTGGCCCAAACCAGCATTAACGCCAATAACCTGGGCAGTGACCTGAGTAACAGCGGCTTTACCTGGTTCGGAAAGGTGAACAGCAATACCAAGCTGCCCTGGAACCTGCTGCTGCAGGTAACGGGTAACTACGAGTCAAAACGCATACTGCCGCAGGGCGAGCGTGCAGCCGAGTACCAGGTGGATATGGCGCTCAGGCGGGAATTCCTGAAGAAAAAGAACCTGGTGGTAACCATGTCTGTAAACGATATTTTTAATACCGACCGTGACCTGGGCTTTACCACCACCGAGTTTGCAGAGCAGGAAAAGTACCGCAAGCGCGCCTCCCGCGAGTTCCGTATTAATATTGCCTGGCGCTTTGGTAAGATGGACACCAACCTTTTCAAACGCAAGAAAGAGCAGCGGGGCGACAACAACGGCGGCGACCAGGGTGGCGGTGAGGAAGGCGACCGTTCCTGATCCTGCGCAGGCAGCAGCTGCATAAAAACATTATCAACACAGCCGGCAAGCACTTTGCCGGCTGTGTGCTTTTTATAGCCGGGGGCGGTGCAGCCCATTTGCGTGGGACGCGGCAGTATGCCTTACAGCCTGTTTTGAGGTATTGCCTCGCAGTAGGTTTAGGCTGCTTTGCGCTACGGCACGGCCAATGTGGTTTACAGCCTGTTTGGGGGTATGGACCGCTTGCGTTGATCAACGCCTGACCGCACCTTTATCCCGCGCGGACCATTGCCGCGGCTACTTTAAGTATTTTCTGCCAGCTATTTTAAATTACATTTTTTGCTTATAGCTTTGGGGCTGTTTTTGTGATTGTTTCAAACTAAAAAAATGTAATCCGCATGTCCGACGGCAATATCTCCAATACCATTACCCTCCGTTTCCTGGCCGAGCCTTCTGATGTGAACTTCGGCGGCAAAGTGCACGGGGGCGCTGTAATGAAGTGGATAGACCAGGCAGGCTATACCTGTGCTGCACGCTGGAGCGGGCAGTATTGCGTAACCGTGTACGTGGGCGGCATCCGCTTTTACCAGCCCATAGCCATCGGCAACCTGGTAGAGATAGATGCGGCTGTGATCTATACCGGCAAAAGCAGCATGCATATAGCCATTAACGTATATGCCGCTAACCCGCGCAAAGGCGAGCGGATAAAAACCACGCACTGCATTATGGTATTTGCAGCCGTAGATGATAACGGCAAAACCGTACCGGTGCCTAAATGGGTTCCGACCACGGAAGAGGAGCTGCATATGTACGATTATGCCCAGCGCTTAATGGACCTGCGCAAGAATATTGAGGAAGAGATGAAGCCGTATTTGTGAAAGCAAAAGTCAAAAAGTAAAAAGAAAAAATATATAGCAGTGTTTAGGGCGTCCGAAGATACGGAGTGTCACAGCGAAGGTTGAGAAGTCAGCGGTCCGGTTAAGATAATACCAGCAATGGAACAACAATCGCTTTTTGCCTTTTACTTTTTACTTTTTGCTTTATGCTTTGAGCATTCTCAATGACTGAACTGCATTTCGCTTAAATTCTTATACAGGCCGCCGGCAACGTCTATGAGCTGCTGATGGGTGCCTTCTTCCACAATGCGGCCTTTATCCAGCACAATAATCTTGTCGGCTTTACGCACGGTGGCCAGGCGGTGTGCGATTACAATGGAGGTGCGCCCCTCCATCAGCTTTTCCAGGGCGTCCTGCACCAGCCTTTCCGATTCCGAGTCAAGGGCCGAGGTGGCCTCATCCAGTATCAGTATACGGGGATCTTTAAGCACGGCACGGGCAATGGCAATACGCTGGCGCTGCCCGCCGGACAGCTGTATGCCGCGCTCCCCTACCACGGTATCGAGCCCGTTGGGAAACCGCTGTATAAACTCCCAGGCATTGGCTTTACGGGCGGCATCAATAATGGCTTCTTCCGGTGCGCCGGGTTTACCATATGCAATATTTTCCCGGATGGTGCCGCCAAACAGGAACACATCCTGCGGCACCACGGCCATTTGCCCCCTCAGCGCTGAAAGAGGCATATCGCCGCTATTGCGGCCGTCGAACGAAATAGCCCCGCCTGTGGTATCGTACATCCGCAGCAATAAAGATACAATGGTGCTTTTACCGGCGCCGCTGGGGCCTACCAGCGCTACCTGCTGATCGGCCGCTACTGAAAACGATACATCCTGCAGCACCGTAAGATCGGGGCGTGAAGGGTAATGGAACGATACCTGCTCAAAGGTGATTTGCCCGCTCAGGTGGTGCTCCGGCGCTATCAGGCTGCTGTCGGTAATAGGTTCTGCCGGCTCGTCCAGTATTTCCAACAGGTTTTCCGTAGCGCCCATGCTGCGCTGTATGCTGGTATACACTTCTGCCAGGCCGGTTACAGAGCCGCCTATAAAGCCGGAATAAATGATGAAGGAGAACAGCTCGCCGGTTGACTGCATTTCGCCGGTGGCAATAAGCAGGGCCCCTTTCCAGATAACCGCCACCATGGCGCCGAAAATACCCATGATGAGAAAGCTGGAAAGGCGCCCCGGTACCGGCCGCTTTTAATGCCGGTAGCAGCGGCTTCCAGGGTTTTATGCCGGTAACGGTTCATTTCAAAGAACTCGTTGGCAAAAGCTTTTACGTTCAGGATGCCCTGCAGGGTTTCTTCCACAATGGTATTGGCCTCTGCCACCTGGTTCTGCACCTGTTTGGAAAAGCGGCGTATAAACCGCCCGAACACATAGGCTATGAGCATAATAACCGGGAAAATGGCCAGCATGAACAGGGTGAGCTTCAGGGAGGTATGCAGCAGCAGGGCAATACCGCCAATGATCACAATTACCTGGCGTATAAACTCGGCAATGGTGGTGGTAAAGGTTTCCTGGAGCAGGGAAATGTCGGACGAAATACGGCTGCCCAGCTCTCCTACCCGCCGGTTCACAAAAAACTTCATGGGCAGCTTTATCAGGTGATTATAAATGGTTTGACGCAGGGTGGCCAGCGTTTTTTCCGTAACATTTACAAACAGCACAATGCGGAAGTAAGAAAAGAGGGCCTGCGCGGCCAGCACGCCTGCCAGCATAAAACCCAGGCGGTCAATATCCTGCAGCAGGCGGCCGTGGGTGCTGGAGTCAACCAGGTCGCCGAGCAGCTTTGGAAAAGCCAGGCCGGCCAGGCTGGAAATAAACAGGAACAGCATGCCCAGGCTAAATTGCGGCCAGTAGGGCTTTACATATTTATAGAGCCGGAATGTTTTTTTAAGTGAGGTTAAGCTAATGCCTTTTCCCAGCTTTTTTTTAAAGTCAAAAAATTGCATCTGTCTTTAATTCAATAGTGGTGGAAACGGGTTAAGTGTATGCCGTTATTATGGGACGGATGAGCAGGGCAATATATTTTAATTTACTGAAAAGAAAAAAGGTTACAACACCTTACGGCATTGTAACCCTGTATTTTATCTCACAATATTAGATGCTTACTTGTTGTTACGGTTCCTGGATGAGTCATTGGCCCCGGTGCCGTAGCGGGCGGAGTCTGACCCCGGGTTAATGGCACCCGGCGGCTGTTCGGCGGCTGGCGCTGTATCTCTGACCGTACTGGTATCTGACATGATCATGTTACTATCCGTCGTCATAACGCCGGTAGAATCTGTGTTGGTATTCTGACCACTACCGCAGGCGGTAGTGAGGCACATTCCCGAAAAAACGGCTATTACCAACAGGTAAGAAAAATTCATCCTTTTCATAAAAATGGTTTTCCGTGTGTCGAAATATTGCTACACAATGTGATATAAACACCACATCAGTTAATGCACTGTGGTATCTACGGGCATAGTACTGGTGTCACTGTTCATGATGGCAGAGGTGTCGCGCATCGCGCCGGAAGTGTCCTGTATTACGCCGGAAGTATCGGTGCCTGTGCTGTTGCCGCTTTCCCTGGAACTGCCGCAGGCAAAGAGGAAGAGGCTGATCATCATAGCCAGGCAAACAGTAATGCACAGCTTATAAATAGAAGGCTTTTCAATTTTGATATTCATTACGGCAAAATTTATAAGTTAACAAGTTTTAACTGGTTCCGGGGAAAGTAGGGAAATAATTGTGCCAACGGACGGGCGCCCATTGATAATTCGTAATTTCACATTCATGAGCAAGGCTTACGCTGATCTTCCGCTACACTATGGGCAAGTACCGCCCTGGCTATTCCGCAGAATGAGTTTGCTGGGGGGCGCCATTGTGGAAGCCATTGTGCTGCAATATGGTAAAGGCGAGGTGCTGCGCCGCCTCAGCGATCCCTGCTGGTTCCAGGCGCTGGGTTGTGTAATGGGTATGGACTGGCACTCTTCCGGCATTACCACCAGCGTAATGGGTGCGCTCAAAAAATCAGTGAATCCCATGGCCGGAGAGCTCGGCATTTATATTTGCGGCGGCAAGGGCCGTTACTCCCGCGAAACGCCGGCAGAGCTGCAGGCTATTGCAGCGCGCACCGGCCTGCCCGGCGACCTGCTGGTTCGCAGCAGCAGGCTGTCGGCCAAGGTAGATAACACTGCGGTGCAGGATGGCTTCCAGATATACCTGCACTCATTTGTGGTGTCTGACGCGGGGGAATGGGCCGTAATACAACAGGGCATGAACGACGCCAGCGGCATGGCCCGGCGCTATCACTGGCACTCCGCTGCAATGCCTTCATTTACAGAAACGCCGCACACCTTCATTTACGGGCAAAACCAGGGGCAGATACTGAACCTGACGGATAAGGCGGCGGCAGGCACCAAATCGGGCCTGCTGCAGCTGGTACAGGAAGGCCCCGCGCGCATGCTGCCTGAAATACGCAAGCTGCTGATGCCCACGCATCACGATGTGCGGGCAACAGATGTTGACCTGAAAAGGCTGGGCGCCGTGCTGGCCGTAGCCCATGAACGCGGGCTGCACGATTTTGACTCGCTGCTGCTGCTGGAAGGCGTAGGCCCCCGCACCATACAATCCCTTACGCTGGTAAGCGAAGTTATATATGGCACCCCCTCCCGCTTTACAGATCCCGGCCGGTTTTCGTTTGCCCATGGGGGTAAGGACGGGCACCCGTTTCCGGTACCCACCAAAGTGTATGACGAAACCATACAGGTGCTGCGCAGCGCTGTGGATAAGTCAAAGCTGGGCCATACCGATAAGCAGGAGGCCATCCGCAAACTATCCGTGCTCTCCGAAAAGCTGGAAAAAGACTTTATACCCAATGAAAACTTCCAGCAGGTAATTGAGCGGGAAAGGGCTACCTCCTGGCAGTACGGCGGCCGCACCGTTATGGGCAGGGCGAAGCCGCCGGCTAAAAAATCACCCGATGATCCGCAGTTAAAACTCTTCTGACGGGGCCGGGCACGTACGCACGGCACGAACCGCGCGCGGCGTACCTAAAGCCTATAGTGAATTTGTTCCTGCACGGTCTAAAGCGCTCACCTTAGCTGACTGCTCCTGCGATCTTGCCGTAATAGCCGCCCGGCGGGCCAATATGCAGCTGGCCATGCTTAAAGCAATGCCCTTGTGTTTCCGCGATCTGAGGCAGGGCATACACACAGGCCTGTACGTTTTTACCAGGAGCTGCATACGCTTTTGCTACCCTTATTGAACGCTTTTACCAGGAGTTGCGAACGCTTTTACTGCCCGTGCTGAACGCTTTTACCCCGGGTTGCGCAGCAGTTACACCACGGCTGCATTGGGCTGCATGCCGGCTCCATGCAGGTTTGTCCTGCATGTGCGCTGCTGCCAGGTTGTTGCTGCCGCGGCCTGGCCGGCCCAAGCTGTTTTGGTCCCCTTTTTGGAACAGTTCAGTAAAACATTGATATATGGCACGTTATTCAGAAAAGTCAAGGGACACTGTAGGTGAAGCCCTTCACAAAGAAAAAAAAGGAAAGCTGCGCAGTGGCCGTAGCGGTAAAAAGGTAACCAGCCGTAAGCAAGCTATAGCCATTGGCTTATCGGAAGCCAGGGAAAAAGGCCAGAAAGTACCACCGCCGCCCAAAGGCTCGGCCAGCAGCAAAAAATCATCCGGTAAGAAAGCAACGGCTAAAAAGAAAGCCGCGCCCAAGAAAAGTGCTGCAAAGAAAAGCACGGCCAAGAGCAGCACCCGCAAACGCGCAACGGCTACTACCCGTAAAGCTGCATCCGGGCGTGCAAAGGCCAGGAAAACAACCGGCAAAAAAGCAGCTGCTACCAACAGGAAAAGCAGCAGCCGCAAAAAGGCCAGCTCCAGCAAAAAGAAGGCGTCATAGCCGTTCTTCCTTCATAGCTGACCCGTTAAATGTAATACCCATCATACCCGGATGCCTGCCGGCAGGCCCTTAATTATCTTCCTTCTTTACAAGTACCCCTTCTTACCGCGTATGCGGGTATTGTGTTGCTTAGCTTAGCCAGGTTATTTACCAGGAGTTTGTGTTGCCTGTATGTACAGCAGGGCACGTGTTCGCTTGCCTGTAATGCATTGCTGCTGGCAGCAGCAGATTGTACTTTCTTTGCAGGCGCCCGGCCAACGGGCGTCAATGGCCGGTATTGTCTTATCAAACTGTAGCCCCGCCGCGAATTAATTTACATTTTTTTTATATTAGAAGTTATTAGGGATCAATATATTTTATATCTTGTACCAGCTTAGAGTACATGGCTCATAACTATTCCTATTTGTTTAAACTTTTAGCATTATAACAGACTATCATGAAAGCGTCAACTATCAGCTTCCCTAGTGTCTTTGAAACTGCGTTTGGCAACACAGAAAATTCTTCACGCGATCTGCTCAATGGTATTAAAGTTAAAAAAGATGATACATGGTATATGGTGGGCAACCTTGCCAAGCGCGGCGGTATTAACCCGGGCCGTATTACCAATGCAGCGCCGATGGAAGCTGATTATGACATCCTGTTTAAGGGCGCTATGGTGAATGTGGCCGATAAAGTGCAGCAGCCGCTGTCTATTACCATGGGCTTCCCTTTCTCTACCTATAACATTTACAAGCAGGCGGCAGAGCAATACCTGGCCAAGCGCCACTTCCTGATTGAATACGATACGCAAACCTTCAATACCAAAGGCTCCATTAAAAAGGCCATGCTGGATATTGAAAAGTTTGAGATTATCCCCGAAATTGTAGGCGGCATTATCGGGTTAAAGAAAAGCATTGGCGATCCTAACCTGGACAATTTCATTGCCGTGAGCTTCGGCTTTGGCACCATTGAAGGCGGCATGGCTACAGGGGATGGCCTGATTAACCGTACCTGCTTCAGCTCCCATGGCATTAAATACGCCATCAACAACCTGGCCCGCGAGCTGAATAAAAAGTACTACCTGGATATGAAGAATGAGCACCAGCTGGACGATGCGTTCATGAAAGGCTCTATCTTCACCAACCGTAAAAGAATAGACCTCAAAGACGTACGCAAGGAAATGCTTACCCAATATTACCGGGAAGTGGTATCGCCCCTGATGCGTAACTACTTTACCGACCTGGATTTTGAGCAGTGCGGTAAAATTTACCTGATGGGCGGCGGTGCGCATTACCGTGAATTAACGGACGCTTTTGCAGAGGAATTCCGGGATTTTATACCTGTGGAAGTTGCGCCTTCACCGGAAAACCTCATCAGCATTGGCTACCTGTACAACTCACTGCGCATTTCCGACGACAAACCGCAGCGAAGCGTAGGCGTTGATCTCGGTAATGCATCATCAATCATTTCTGTTTTTGACGAGGAAAAAGTAAATTTATCAGGCGGCGCAACTGCAACTAACTGATGTCTACAATTACAGATCGTTTATTTAGTGCCTTCTCAAAAGGCAAATTCCTATTACCGAAGCAAGTAGTAGTACAAGGCTCTATTGAAGCAGCTATTCCCGGCCGCATTGACGGCAATGTAAAAGGCGATGTGAGAACTGAAGGCCTGCTGGTTATCGGGCCGGAAGGCAGCGTAAAAGGCAATGTGTACGCTACGGACCTGGTTACCTATGGTAAAATTTACGGCGACATTTATATTACCAACAAAGCCGTGATCAGCAACGAAGCCTATGTAAAGGGCGACGTAAATGCTGTGGTGCTGGAGGTAAAGGAAGGCGCCGTAATAGAAGGGGCCATCCGCAAAAACGTGTCGGCCCGCCATGAGCCCGAAATACTGAAGCCTGATACAGCAGCTGAAGCACCGGCACCGGAAAAAGCGCCTCCCCCGCCGGAGGAGGAAAGAGCGAACTGGTTTTGAAGTCAATTACGAATTTGTCAATTACGCCCCCGCGAAGCGGTGCATTGCCTGTTCCGCACTTGCGGAAAGCACCATTGTAAATAAATTATGAATGCGAATAATTAAGAATGGAGCGGTGAGGCGCTTGGCCTGGTGGTAATTGGACTGGCAGTGCAGCTTGCGTTAGCTTTGCAGCAACACTTTTCATTCGTAATTCGTAATTCCTAATTCGTAATTCTTAGTTATGCCCCCTTCCCCGCCCACCAGTATAGACGCTTACATTGCTGATTTCCCGGCAGGCGTTCAATCCATCCTGCAGGAGATACGCACTACTGTGCAGCAGGCCGTTCCACAGGCTGAAGCAACTATTAAATACGCCATGCCCACCTTTACCTTAAACGGCAGGAACCTGGTACATTTTGCGGCGTTTAAAAAACACATCGGCTTTTACCCGGTGCCACAGGGCAGCTCACCGTTTGAGCAGGAACTTTCCCGATACAAACAGGGCCGGGGGTCGGTACAATTTCCCCTGAACCAGCCCATACCGCTGGATCTTATTGCGCGGCTGGTGAAATACCTGGCGAAACGGACGAACACGTAGCGCCGGCATTCATTCTTTTTCATCCTACTCAAGGCTGTTCACGCGGTGTATTACCTCCAGGCATGCGCGGCTGTTGTGGTAAGGGCATTTCCAGAAACCCACCTTATCCTGGTGCGGCATTACCTCCAGACTGGCGGTAACACCCCAGTACCACTCTCCTTCCTTTTTATCCAGTATATATTGCTTAATAAAGTCCCAGGCATGCAGCGAGTGCTGTAAGTGTGCCTGCTGCCCGCTTTGGGCATAGGCCTCCAGGAAGCCTACCATCGCTTCTGCCTGCACCCACCAGTGTTTGTCGGCATCGGTATGGCCGGTTGCCGGCTCATACTCGTTCTTCAGGCCGCCGTTGGCATCCAGTCCTTCTGCGGCGGCAGTGGCCAGGGCCATGCTTACTGCTTTTACCTGCTGAGTAAGCTCGCTGTCGTTCAGCAGCGCGGCGGCTTCGGGCAGCAGCCAGGCTGCTTCTATATCATGCCCGTAAGAAATTACGGTAGAGGGATGCTGCCAGTCCGCATCAAAGAACAGGATTTGATGATGCGTATGTGCGTTTATGATATGATCAATAAACACCTTAATGAGGTAGTACAGCTGCGTGCGTAAACCGGCATCGGGCCACACGCGGTACAGGTTGGTGTAGGCTTCCAGCACATGCAGGTGGGTATTCATGGTTTTGTCGGCATTGGCGCCGCGGTTGCTGAGGCTTGTATCGGGTATACGCTTCCACTCCCGTGAAAAGGCATCTATATATCCTTTGCGCCGCGGATCAAAGCTGTAGCGCTCCACCAGCCGGTAAATATCAATGGCCCAGTCCAGCGCCGCCTGTTCTTTTGTGTGGCGGTAGTATTCGCTAAGGGCGTAAATGGTAAACGCCTCTCCATACACTTGTTTGCGGGTGTCCAGCGGTTTGCCCGCAGCATCTACAGACCAGTAGGCCCCACCGTATTCCTTATCGCGGAAGTGCTGCTGCAGGTAGTTATAGGCGCGGGTGGCAAGGGTTAGCCATTCCCTGTTGCCGTCAAAACCATAGGCGGCTGAAAAGGTCCACAGGATGCGGCTGTTCAGCACCCCGCCTTTGGGCGCACCGGCCTGTATTTCGTTCGCATTATTGAGGGCGCCGTAAAAGCCGCCCTGCTTTTCATCTACCGTGTGTGTTTGCCAGTAGCGGAGAATATTGTACAGCTCCTGCCGTACTTCCTCACGGTAACGAGTAAGCGGGGTTTGCATGTGACAGGTATTGTTTATTAGCGTTAATAATCCGGAATATGGTATTAATGGTAGTGGCGGAGCGCCCGCCATCCGCCGGTGTATGCATCACATAATCCAGCAGCTGGCTAACGGTACTAACGGCTACGTGCATACGGGTATCTGAAGATCCGTAGTAAATGAACACGCGCCCGTCGTCGTCCGCAATCCAGCCGTTGGAGAATACCACGTTGGAAACATCGCCTACGCGCTCCTCCCCTTCCGGCGCCAGGAAATACCCGGCTGGTTTGTGTATGATGCGGGTTAGATCGTGCAGGTCTGTAAGAAACATGTACAGCACATAACGCAGCCCGGCCGCGGTATTGCGTACGCCGTGCGCCAGGTGCAGCCAGCCCTCCGGTGTTTTAACGGGCGCTGGCCCCAGGCCGTTCTTTACCTCATATACCGTATGATAGGCCTTGCTATCGAGGATGCTTTCCGATGTAATAACAGCACGGGTAATATCGCTGCACAGGCCAAACCCTATGCCGCCGCCGGTGCCGGCGTTGATAAAACCATCCTGTGGGCGGGTGTAAAAGGCATACCGCCCGTTCACCAGCCCGGGGTGCAGCACTACGTTGCGCTGCTGGGGCGAAGGCGTTTCCAGGTCGGGCAGGCGCTCCCAGGTATGCAGGTCTTTGGTGCGCGCAATGCCGCATTTTGCCAGCGCGGCCGACTGGTCATGGGCCGGCGCCGAAGGATCGCGCCGCTCAGTGCAGAACAGGCCGTAAATGTAGCCGTCTTCATGCGCGGTGAGGCGTATATCATAAATATTAACATCAGGATCGGCGGTTTCCGGTATCACGCAGGGGTATTCCCAGAAACGGAAGTTGTCAATGCCGTTGCTGCTTTCTGCTATGGCAAAGAAAGATTTACGGTCTACCCCTTCTACTCTCGCCATCACCAGGTATTTGCCCTTCCACTTAATAGCGCCTGCGTTAAAGACGGCGTTGATGCCAAAGCGCTCCATCAGGTGCGGGTTGGTAGCAGGGTTCAGGTCGTAACGCCAGTACAGGGGCGCGTGGGCGCCGGTAAGCACGGGGTAGCGGTAGCGCTGGAAAATACCGTTGCCGGGTGTAACCGGCTCGTTAGGCCGGGCCAGCAGGGCCTCATGCTGTGCTTTCAGTTGGGTGAGTCTTTCAGAAAAGTGGTTGTTGTTCATAACGTTTGGTAAAATGGTTAGATGTTCTGTTCATCCAGGTGTTTCCACCAGGTTTGCCTGAGTATGATGCATACAATAACAAGTATAATAACGGTAACGGCTAATGGCAGCTGCATGGCCAGCACCGCGTATATGGGCAGCAGGGTAAGGCATATTTGCGCGGTTACGCCCAACAGCACGTTCAGCATATCCATACTAAAGCGTTTGTTGGGCCGAAAAGCCGGATCATCGGCCATTACCTGCGCATGTACCGGCTTCCACCAGCCCCAGGGTCTTACGGTACGATAGAAATGTTTAAGGGTTTCCATATCTGTTGCCGGGGCTGCGTAGGTGCCCAGTATACAGCCTGCCAGGGATATGCAAAAGATGAGCGGAAAGTAATACAGCTCCAGCGTATGGGCAAACAGCTGCGGGAAAATAAGCGCCGGCACAATACCTGCCAGCATGCCCCAGAAAAAGCCGCTGCCGTTAAAGCGCCACCAGTGCCATTTTAATACGTTGGCGGCCACATACCCGCCATACAGGGCCGATACGATCCATTGCAGTATGCTGTTCACATCCCGTGCAAACAGCCCCAGCACAATGCTTACCAGCGTTACCACTATGCCGGAAAGGTAGTTCATGACAGCTATGCTGCGGTTACCGGCATTGGGCTGCAGGTATTTAAGGTAAATGTCGTTCACTATATAAGCCTGCGCTGCATTGAGGGTACCGGCAAAGGTGCCCATAAACGCGGCCAGCAAACCGGCCAGCAGCAGACCGGTAAGGCCCACCGGCACAAAGCTGGAAATAGCGGAAGGCAGTATCTTTTCAAAATCAACGCCCTGCGGCGTGCCCAGGTTCAGCTGGTTGTAATACAACAGGGCCAGCACCGCAAAGCCAATGATCATGGCATAACGTACCGGTATCAGCACCACCGATACAATGCCGCTCATCATGGATGCTTCTTTGGGCGAGCGGGTGGAGAGTATCTTCTGCATGTCGTAATTAGGCGCAGGGCCGGCCAGGCTGGCCAGTATACCTTTGAACACCATCATCATAAAGAATATGCCAAAGAGGGAAAAGCCGTCGCTTTTAATTTTGTCATTCACTTCGCGTATCTGTTGGCTCCAGTCGAGGTGCAAATGCCAGCCGAAAAAAGGCGTGTGCCAGCCCGGGGGCACGGGCAGCTGTTTTTCCAAGAGGTTACGCCATGCAATTATAGCAATGGTAACCGCGGCTACGGTCATAATGAGGTACTTCAGCACATCGGCCCATACTACGCTGGTCATGCCGCCCATTACGGCATAAAACACGGCAAACAGCGTAAACACAATGCCGTAAAAATGCGGTACGTACTGCGGGCTTACTGTAAAGGGCACATAGGGCTGCACCATTTGCCAGGGTACGAATATCTCCACAAACTTGCCCAGTCCAATAAAGCCATAGGCCAGGAAACCCAGGCAGCTGATGAGCGCAAACACCACCACAATGGTATGTGAAAGCGATGTGCCCCTGCCCTTTCCAAAGCGGGTGCTGATCCACTCCGCGCCGGTGGTTACATTGGAGCGGCGCAGCCAGGCAGAAAGGTACACCATCATGAACACCTGGTTAAAGGAAGGCCACAGCCAGGGTATCCATATGCTTTTTAGGCCGTATACAAAGGCCAGTGTCACCATCCACATGGTACCTGAAATGTCAAACATGTCCGAGGCGTTGGAAAGCCCCAGCAGGTACCACGGCAGGGTTTTGCCACCCAGCATATAGGCGTCTTTGCTGGCTTTGGCCCTTTTTTTAAGTATAACGCCAATGGCTATGGTAGCCAGCAGGTATACAAGGATAATAACAAGATCAATAGTGGCTAGTTTCATTTGCTGGGTTTATGGGCAGAAAGGAAAAAGTAAAAAAGAAAAAAGTAAAAGCTGATTGCGGGGCTTTTTTACTTTTTACTTTTCCACGTCCTTTAGAAATATCGTATGCCCGTCGGCGTAAAACTTTTTAAAGTCTTCGGCGCTGGCCTGGCCGGGATAGGGCGCGTAATAATGGTCGGGGCGGCCATTGCGCCATACCAGCACATAAGAGAGCTTATGTTCCTGCAGGGCGGGCAGCAGGGTTTGCGTCCACCATTGCGGCTCGGGTATATTTTCCAGGCCGGTTTCGGTAAGCGCGGGTATTTTGCCATGCGCAGCTGCAACCTGCCGCAAAACGTTTAACCGCTGCCGTAGCAGGCGCTGGTAGTGCTGTGAGCTGCCGGCCTGGTACAAATCAAACCCCATTACATCCACGTAATCATCGCCGGGGTAGCGTTCCAGGTATTCTTCCGCATTACTGAAATCTGCGGCGGAATAGGCAAACAGCAGGTTATGCACCTGCTTTTGTATGCCCAGGTAATTCACGGTGAACTGCCACAGTGTGCGGAACTCGGTAGCTGTACACTGGCGCTGCCCCCACCAGAACCAGCTGCCGGTATGCTCATGAAAAGGGCGGAATATAACGGGAATGGGCGTACCGTTTGCTGTTTTCAGTGATTGCATAAAGGCAGCCAGTTTGTCGAGCCAGGCTGTGTAGGCAGCATAGCTGCCGCCGCCCGGCAGTATGGCGGTTACCGCCAGCGACGTGTCCCAGGCGCTACCGCCGGTAACCGGGTTGTTGCCATGCCAGCTAATGGTGTTAATGCCGCCCTGCTCATGCACTGCGCGGATGTAGGCCCGCAGGCTGTCGAACGGCACACTGTCCAGGTTACAGGCATTCCCCAGCTCCAGGTGGCCCAGGTCCCACCCGTATACCGCGGGGCCATCGCCGCACACTGATCTTACATCGGAGCGGCCGTAAACATATTTCCAGCCAACGCCGTAAGCCATATCGTCCTGGTGGCCGAACATAACGCCGTGCTGCATCAGCTTATACAGGCGGCTGCTCAGCTGCTGTACGGCGCTATCTGCCTGCGGATCGGCCTGCGCATGCAGCAAAAAAGGGAGCAGAAGGAGCAGTGTGGTTAAGCGCTTCATGATTAATTACGAATTAGTCAATTACGATCCCGCAAAACGGGACATGAATGCCTTTGAAAATAGTTAATGATTATGAATAATTACGAATTGAGGGCGGTGGACATTTAATGAAATGTTACTTTGAAACATGTTTCATTAATGTAATTAATGATGAATAATTCATTACAAAACGTGCGCATTTATGACTGTTAACGAATTATTTAATTACGGCCCCGCGAAGCGGTGCATGAGTGCTATTGAAAATTACGAATTACAGATGACGAATACCAACCGTTTGTAATCAATTTTCAATGCCTTTACACACACTTGGCATTTCAAAGATCCGCCTCACGTATACCCCACCTCCATCATTCGTAATTACCTCAATACCCCGGGTTGTTTACCGGTATCAGCTTATTGCCTGCTATTTCCTCCTGTGCAATGGGGTACAGCTTTTGGTACTCCAGGCGGGGCCGGCCGGCGGCGTTCATGGTTTGCAGCCAGGTGCCCCATCGGATCAGGTCCCAGCGGCGCTGGAACTCGCCGTACAGCTCAAAGCGGCGCTCATTACGCACTTTTTCCCGGAAGGTATCTTTTGTAAGGCCCGAAAGGGGCGCCAGGCCGGCGCGGGCACGCACGGCATTAATGGCCGTATAGGCCAGCGCGGTAGGACCGTTCACTTCATTCTCCGCTTCGGCTAGTATGAGCAGCACATCGGCATAGCGCAGGATAATGGGATCGTTGCCGTTTTCGTCTTTGGCCTGCGCATTCGGATCCGTGTACTTCAGGCTGTAGTAGCGCGGAGAACCGTAAATGGTGTTGCCATTGAGCGTGTAGGTGTTTTGCCCGTAACCGCCGCCGCCATCGTACTCGCCGCCCCAGGTGCCCTGGCTTTGCAGCACTGCGCCCGCAGGCAGCTGTGAAACCTGGTAATAGGTAGCGTTACCCTGGTCTTTCCAGGTGGTCCATATGGCGGTGCCAAAAGCCACCCTTTTATCGCCGGTTTCAAACTTGTCGTAGAAATCCTTGCGCAAACTTACCCAGCCGCCGCTGCCGCCACCGCTGTAAAAGCCGGGTGGTGAAAAGTACCCGGGCAGCTCGGCGCCCTGGTTGGGCGAATGGGTGGCGGGTATGGCAAACAGTATTTCATTGCTCAGGTATTGCGTAGGCTCGTCAAACAGCTTCATATACGATGCTTCCAGGGCAGGATAGCCGTTGGCGTCGGCCATGTCCTTTACGGCTTTGGCAGCAGTAACCGCTGCTGCAAAGTACTGGGTTTGCTTCAGCTCATCGCCTGCCATGTGCATGTACACCTTTGAGAGTAATCCCAGTGCAGCGGCTTTGGTTGGCCGCTCCCGGTCGCTTTCGCCGTAGCCGTCACCGTTATAGCCGGCCGGCAGCAGATCAGCGGCGGCTTTCAGGTCGGTTTCTACCTGTTTGTACACATCGGCTACCGGGCTGCGCGCCAGGTCCATTGATTGTGAGGGATCATAGGCCTGCAGGCGCAGGGGCACGGCGCCATAGCGCATTACCAGCTCAAAGTAGCAAAACCCGCGCAGGAAAAGGGCTTCGCCGCGTATGCGGTTGATCATGGCGGCGTTGCCGGTTACCTGACCGGCATATTTCAGCACCAGGTTGGCGCGCTGCACCACGTAATAGTAGCCTGTCCACGGGCGCTGTATGTACCACTGGCCGGCCTGGTTGCCGCTGTAGCCGCCTCCCAGCCAGTTATCCAGCAGCAGGTCATCATCTTCACCCAGCACCGATTGCCAGGCAGGCGAGATCCAGAGGTTCCAGGTCATTAAATTCTTGTACACGCCGTTAATGCCCAGCAGCAGCTCCTGGTCGGTTTGATAAAAGGTTTCGGGATCTTTAAAATCATATACTTTTTCTTCCAGCGCTTTTTTGCAGGATGTTGCCGCTCCTAACGACAGCACGGCAACCGCTATGGTGAGTAACTTTTTCATGTGTGCATGTTTTTCGGTGGAATAATGTTACAGGCCTACGTTTACGCCTACACTCAGTGTGCGCGACTGCGGATAGTTGCCCAGGTCTACGCCGCGCATGTTGGCATTTTCGAAGGCGCTTACTTCGGGATCATAGCCTTTGTATTTGGTAAAAGTGGCCAGGTTCACGGCATTCAGGTATACCCGCAGGCTGGAGATGCCTTTGATGCGCGGGAAGTTATACCCCAGCTGCACATTCTTGATCCTTACATAGGAGCCGTCTTCCAGGAACAGGGCAGAAAAGCGGGTGGCAGTGGTATTGCCCTGGTTGGCCTGTATGATGGTGGTGCTGGTGCCCTCTCCCCTCCAGATACCGTCGTACACATACCTGGGTATGTTGCCGGAGCCGTTGAGGGTGTAAAAGTTCAGCAGGTTGCTGTTGAGCACATCGTTGCCGTGCACGCCGGTGAGCAGTATGCTCAGGTCAAAGTTCTTAAAGCGCAGGTTATTGGTAAAGCCCCAGGTATAGTCGGGGTTAATATCGCCTATCACGGTGCGGTCCAGGTCATTGATGGCGCCATCGCCGTTGCGGTCTTTAAAGCGGGTTTGCCCTACTTTGGCGTCGGCCTGTATGGCAATGTACTCGTCCACCTCTTTCTGGTTCTGGAAAATGCCGTCTGCCTCATAGCCGTATACAGCGCCTATGGGCAGCCCTACCTTTTGTATAAAAGGTTTTACATCCAGCCCATAGCCGGCGCCCAGGCGGTCGGCAAATTGTTCCTGCACGTTGCCCAGGTCTGTGATTTTGTTACGGTTCACGGAAAAGTTGGCGGCTATGTTCCATTTAAAATCACCGTCAAACACATTGCTGCCCAGTTCCAGCTCAATGCCCCTGTTACGCACGCTGCCGGCATTAATGGCCAGGTTGGCATAGCCGCTGGTAGGCGGCAGGGTGATTTGCTGCAGCAGGTCGCGCGTGTTACGCTGGTACACGTTCACGGTAAAGTTGAAACGGTTGGCAAAGGCAGCATCCAGCCCTATGTTATACTGGCCGCTATGCTCCCAGCCCAGGTCTTTATTGGGTAGCGTGGTTTCATCTACCCCGGACACCACCTGGTTGGCCATGTTGGCTATTACGCCTGACAGCACGCCTTTGGAGGCATAAGGGCTGATAGCCTGGTTGCCTGACTCGCCGTAGCTCAGGCGCAGTTTGAGGTCGGAAAACACGTTCATGTCTTTTATAAATGCTTCCTCACTCATGCGCCAGGCCAGGGCTACGGAATGGAAGTAATCCCACTTTTTGCCTTCGGCCAAGCGCGAGGAGCCGTCGGCACGGAAGGTGTAGGTAAACAGGTATTTATCCGCATAGTTATAGTTGGCGCGGCCAATAAAGGAGGCCAGCTGCCACTGCTGCGTGCCGGAATTGGTAGGCGCGGTGGAAAGCCCGTCCTGCAGGCGATAGTAGCCCAGCTTATCGTCGGGGAAGTTGCGCGACTCTGATGTGCGGTAACGGCTCATGCTGCGCTCATAGGAAAACCCGCCGAGGAAGTCAAAGCGGTGTTTGTTTATCTCATGTTTGTAGGTAAGCAGGTTTTCGGTAAGTATGCTGGTGTAGCTGCTGTTGCTTACAATGGCTTTGCCGTTGGTAGCGCGGCCTTCCGACACGGTGCGGGGATAATAGGTTTCGTTCAGCTGCTCGAAGTAGTTGGCGCCTAAACGCGCCTGGAACATAAGGCCTTTGGCAATATCCACATAAGCATTAAAGCCGCCGAAGCCGGAGGTGATGGTTTGTTTGGCCAGCACCTCATCGGTATACCGCAAAGGATTGGCGCCAAAGCGGTTAAAGATGTCCTGCGATACCGTGCGGTCTGTTTTATAATCCACCACATGTACCTGGTTATTGCTATCTACGGTGTAATAAGGAACAGGCTGATAGTTAAGCGCGCCCCTTACAATACCGCCTTCCAGGCCGGCTGTAGTGGCCGAGGTGCGCACCAGCGCGTTGGCAGAGCGGGTGAGCGACAGGTTGGTGGAAGTTTTTACGCGGTCCAGCACCTGGTTGTCGAGGTTAACGCGTACGCCCCCACGCTTATACTGCGAACCTTTGATAACGCCTTCCTGCACCAGGTAGTTACCCATTACAGCATAGGTGTTCTTTTCATTGCCGCCCGATACGCCCAGCTCATAGTTCTGTATATGCGCGGTACGGTAAATGGCATCCTGCCAGTCGATGCCGTCGCCAAAGTTCTGGCGTATCTGTTCGGGTGACAGCTTGCCGTTGGCGCCGCTGTAAGGCAGATCAGCGTCGGAAAATCCCGCATTTTTGTAGGCTTCATTCACATACTCCGCATACTGCCAGGCATTGAGCATATCCAGCTTTTTGGTAACCGTGGCAATGCCCTGCGAGGTATTAAAGGTAATACGTCCTTTGCCTGCTTTGCCTTTTTTGGTAGTGATAAGCACCACGCCATTGGCGCCGCGGGAACCGTAAATGGCCGTGGCGGAAGCATCTTTCAGCACTTCAATAGATTCAATATCGGCTGGTGATATAGACGACAATACGTTGGTGTTGGTAAGAATATCGTGGTTAGGCTCCTGTGGTCCCATTTGGGTAATGGAAGCGCGGGCATTGGCCACCGGCACGCCGTCTATTACGTACAAAGGCTCTGCGCTGCCCAGCAGCGTGCTGGTACCGCGTACCTGTACGCTGATGCCGCCGCCGGGGGCAGCATCATTCTGTGAAACGGCCACGCCGGCAATACGGCCCTGCAGGCCCTGTTCAAGCGAGCTAACGGCCGATTTGGTGATCTCCGATCCCTTAATGGAGGCAACGGAACCGGTAAGGTCGCGCTTTTTCACAAGGCCATAGCCTACTACCACAACATCCGTTAAACTGGTGCTGGATGTATGCAGGCTAACGTTAATGGTGCTACGCTGCTGAACGGGTATCTCCTGCGGTTCCATACCGGTGAAGGAAATTTGCAGCGTTGCAGCGCCTTCGGGCACCTGTAATTTGTATTTCCCGCTGTTGTCGGCTACAGCAGCTACCTGCGTGTTTTTCACGCGTATGGTGGCTCCGGGTAAGGGATTGTTCTTATCATCCGTAATAACGCCGGTAACGGTTCTGCTTTGCGCAGCAAGGGATAGGCCATACAGCAACAGTACAATGCTGCAGGTGGAAACTTTTTGTAGCAGTTTCATAACGAAAGAATTTGAGCCAAAACTAATCTTAATAGGCACTCACTATCTATACTTTTTTATCTTCTTATAATCATAATGAGCTATTATTAAAAAAGTGTAGCAACATTCCTCACCTGAATAACCTGTAAACAGTGCGCTTGATAAATTTGTACGGTAACCTGCTATAATGGTATTATTTTATCTCCTATATTTGACTATCCAAGCTCCATCGTTATGAATAACGCCGTCATCAACAGCAATATCCTGCGGGAAATAACCCCGCTTACGCAGAGCGACTGCTTTATGATATTTGCCCGCACCAAGCAGAAATTTGATTTCCCCCTCCATTATCATGAAGAGTTTGAGCTGAACCTGATACTGAATGCCAAAGGCGCGCAGCGCATTGTAGGCGACCACATTGACAGCATTGAGGCAGAAGAGCTGGTGATGGTAGGCCCTAACCTGAACCACGGCTGGTTTACACATGAATGCAAAAGCAGGGAGATCACAGAAATCACGATACAGTTCCACCGCGACCTGTTTGATGACAAGCTGCTGCGCAAGAACCAGCTAAGCTTTATGCGGGTCATGTTTGAAAAAGCGGCGAACGGCATCCTGTTCTCTCCTGAAACCATTAAGCAGCTGACGCCCCGTTTGTTAACCCTTAACCAAAAGGCGGGCTTTGACTCTGTGCTGGAGCTGATGTCTATCCTGCACGATCTTTCTATTTCGCGCAACATGCGCACGCTGTCGGACACCACCTTTCATAAAGGATTGTTCAACCACAACAGCCGGCGCATTGAAAAGGCGTTCGAGTACATGAATAATAATTATGACAAGGCTATCAGCCTTACAGATGTGGCCAGGCTGGTAAACATGACGGAAGTATCTTTCAGCCGTTTTATAAAAAAATGTACCGGCAATACATTTATCGACAGCCTGAACGAAATACGCCTGGGCCATGCCTGCCGCCTGCTGGTGAACACCAGCCATGCAGTAGCTGAAATATCATACAAGTGCGGGTTTAACAATATCTCCAACTTTAACCGCCTGTTCAAAAAGAAGAAGAGCTGCACACCCAGGCAGTTCCGTGAAAGCTTAAGCGGAACAAGAACATTTATCTGAGAACGGCCATGCACCCGCGCAACGCATTTTTCCGGTTTACCGGATAAAAGCTATATTTGAAAAAACAACCATTAAATAATCCACGTTGCGAGGAGCATTAAACAACTTCGGGTTAATCCTGCTTTATACAACCCTCCGGAGTAATTGTGAGCCCCCAACATAGCGTATTATAACAGCATGGCATTAAACGTAAAAATCAACTTTGACCATCGCTATGAGCTTGATGAAGTCAATGAAGACCTAAGTACCAGCAGCTTTACGACTGTATTAAAAGATGGGTCTAATGTTCAACTGGGCATCCAGATCAATGACGGAATGCATCCCCTGCTGCCGAATGTATATAATCTTGCATTCGGGCCTATTGTGGACGGGCAAATTGATGATAAGGCGAAACTTGCCCATGCGGACCATTCCAGGGCCTTCTCTACCATTATCTTCGCGGGGATGACCTTTTTATTGGAAAAACCGGGCAAATATGTTGGCATTGACGGCTCCAATAACGCGCGGGCATATATGTATTACCGGTGTATACAAAACAACTTTGATTATCTATCGCGGTACTTTAAGATATACGGCGTTAACTATTTTGTACGGATTTTAAGAAAAACAAAAGATGAAGACCAGGACTTTCCTGTTGACGCCGAACACATTATCGCTATCCCGCGGTTAATTGCCAGGGAAGAGCACCTGCCTTCCGACAAACTATATAACTATTTCATTTTCAATTTGATTTAATTAAATTTTGATATTTTTGGAGGAGTGGATAAATTCGGGAAAAAGTAGTAAATTTGGGTATGAACAAGAAGTTATTAGAAGAAATGGAAGCCTTAAAAGCCAGGGCAAAAACCTCTGGAAAAAAGGGCCTGAAGTTCACCTTAACTTCAGGAAATACCTCATCCCTGGGGCAGGTTATTAAAACCAAAGAACAAGCAGATACTTTCATGAAAATACTTAAAGCAATTTAAGCGCTTTCTGAAAAATATATTATTTGAAGCCAGTGTTATTACACTGGCTTTTTTCTTTGCCTGCATCCTGTAGCAAGCGCCACATGGCTTTCAGCGCCAAAGTTCAGTGCGGCTTTTCCATACTGCGGCAGTATAAATGGAAGGCGGCAGCGCCGCTACTGGCCACACCAGGTATTATTACGGGCAACCGCCTGGCGCAACCACCCGCCGGTTGCGGTGCAGCCACCGGCTAAAGATCATGCGGCAAGACTATTCACCTGCCGGAACACTACTCCACTAAAGGTTTGATTTGCTTAATTTTGCCGCATGGCAACCCAACAAGTATCTGCAGCTCCGAAGTTCAGTACCGGCGATGTAAAACTGAGCGGTTTTAAGGTGCAGGAAATTTCTGCGGCGCTAAAGCCTTCGCATGCCTACGGCAGGCGGGATTTTTATAAGATAGTGCTGGTAACCGGTGATCTGATCATTCATTATGGCGATCAAACAATTGAAATAAATGATACCTTCTTATTCTTCGCCAACCCTAATATACCCCACGCTGTTGTTGACCGTTCCATGAACAGGAAGGGCTATGCCTGCCTTTTTACCGAAGCTTTTATTGCAGGCAGGGAACACGCGCAAATTTTGCAAAACTCCCCGTTATTCCGTTCCGGCGGTACGCCTGTGGTTCGCGTTAACAGCGGGCAGGCGGCATTTCTGACCGGCCTTTATCAAAAGATGATGGCTGTGCAGCGCAGCGATTATCACTACAAAGATGAGCTGCTCAGGAACTGCCTGGCGCTCATCCTCCACGAAGCGTTAAGCATGCAGCCGTCACAAAATGTGCTCACGCAAAAAAATGCGGCAATGAGGATCACCTACCTGTTTATGGAATTGCTGGAAAGGCAGTTTCCGATAGAGAGCACCGGAGATCCGCTGCGGTTAAGAACCGCACAGGATTTTGCCGAAGCGCTTTCTGTACATGTTAACTATCTTAACCGCTCGGTAAAGGAAGCCACCGGTAAACCCACCTCTGTGCACATAGCGGAACGTATAGCTGCAGAAGCCAAAACCCTTTTGCAGCACACCAGCTGGAATATTGCGGATATTGCCTATGGCCTGGGCTTTGAATACCCCACCTACTTTAATAACTACTTCAAACGGATCACCGGCAGCACTCCCCTGTCATTCAGGAAAAGGAAAGTTTGAAAATCATACTTTTTGGTTTGATACTCATTTAAAAGTAAGCCCTGTTTAATTGAAACTTTGTATTGATAAAACTTAATGCAGGCGGTCATAAGACCGGCCTGCACTTTAAATTCTTATAAATACAAGCATCATGAAAACAAGAAAATTAAACGGGCTGGAAGTATCTGCAATCGGGTATGGTTGTATGGGACTTAGCCAGGGGTATATTCCTGTTCCGGATAAAAATGAGGCCATCCGCCTTATTCAGCAAACCTATGACCTGGGCTGTACATTCTTTGACACTGCCGGAAGATATGCCATGGGAGCCAATGAAGCGCTTGTTGGCGAAGCCCTGCAGCATGTCCGCGACAAGGTTGTTATTGCTACAAAGTTTATGATAGAAGAAAATGAGGCGGAGGATGCAAAGAAAAATTTATCAGGTCATATCAGGGAGCATTTAGAGCGCTCATTACGAAGACTGCGCACAGACCACGTTGAACTATACTACCAGCACAGGGTGAATAAAGACATTCCTGTTGAAGATATTGCAGGATGCATGGGCGAATTGATCAGGGAAGGAAAAATACTTGGCTGGGGCCAATCACAGGCAACAGCGGCAGAAATCAGGCGCGCACATGCGGTAACGCCACTGACCGCCATACAAAGTGAATACTCTATTATGGCGCGCAGGTTTGAAAAGGATGTTATTCCAACCTGTGAAGCGCTGGGCATCGGGTTCGTACCATTCTCTCCTTTGGCGAACGGATTTTTATCCGGCAAAATCAATGCTGATACCCAATATACCGGGCTGGATGCCAGAAGGGTCATCTCCCGCTTTAACAAAGACAATATAGCCGCCAATCAGCCGCTTGTAGACCTGATCAACCGGGTTGCAGCAGAAAAAGGCGCCACGCCTGCGCAGATCTCGCTGGCCTGGATGCTGCACAAGAAAGATTTTATAGTGCCCATTCCCGGCTCAAGAAAGCTGGAGAGAATTAAGGAAAACCTGGGTGCGGCCAACATAGTGCTGACGGTTGATGAATTTGCCGAAATTGAAACCGGGCTTTCAGCTATTCAGATCCACGGCGACCGCACCGATGAAGACATTGCCAAACTGAGGTTCCTTGAATAAGGCGTGCCGCCGGGGCAACAGCCGTGGCCCACTGTAGCTCAGGCAGCATGCCGCTTCCGGAATATATGGGTTTAAGCCAGTACACTGTACTGGCTTTTCTTTTGCACTGCATGGCCGGTGGCTGCTTCCCTACTTTATGCATAGTATTTGCGGGTACACCGCAAAACCATCAGCCATGAAAAAAACCATCGCTTTCCTCAGCCTGTTATTTGGCGCACTGGTGCTGGCCCCGTCGGCCGCGCATGTACTGGAAATGCACCAGAAAATGCAGCTTGCCCGGCAGGACTATGGCATTGTGCAGCAGATATACCGTGGATGGGCGTTCTTGGGCGTGCTGCAGCTGGCCGCCCTGGTTGTAACTTTTCTGAAGCTGCTGCAGGAAAAAGGCGTTGTGTTCAAACTCACGCTGGCTGCGCTGCTCTGCTATGTAGCCATGCTCACCAATTTCTTTACGTTCACCTTTCCTGTTAACCGGGTCACCCGTAACTGGGCCTACCTGCCTGCCAGCTGGATGCAGCTGCGGCAGCAATGGGAATATTCCCACGCCGTAAGCGCCGGGCTGGTGCTGATTGCATTTGTATTACTGTTAGCCAGTGTGCTGCTGGATAAAGATACGCCGGTTACCGGGCAGCGGCCATTGAGCATCTGAGGCAGCGCTACCGGCCATACTGCTCTTTTATGCGGTTTAATGTTTCGGCCTGCTACAGGCGCATTACCCCATTTTCTTAATCTACTTCAATGCCTGGCAATTTTCCGTTTCCGACATTTGTGTTATCAAATTATAGTTATGGCAACACATACCTTACACACAGCAGCTTCCCGCGGACAGGCGGAGCACGGCTGGTTAAGCAGCCGGCAAACCTTTAGCTTTGCAGGTTACTACAACCCGGAAAGGGTACATTTTGGCGCGTTGCGCGTATTGAATGATGATGTGGTGGCTGGCGGCAAAGGCTTTGGCGCCCACCCGCATGATAACATGGAAATTGTGAGCATTCCGCTGGAAGGCGTGCTGGAACATAAAGATAATATGGGACACACCAAAACCATCCGCCAGGGCGATGTGCAGATCATGAGCACCGGCAGCGGCGTATTCCACAGCGAATACAACGGTGACCCGGCAAAGGCCGTGAAATTTCTGCAGATATGGCTGTTCCCCAACAAGCTGAATGTAACACCCCGCTACGACCAGGTAACGCTGAACCCTGCAGACCGCCACAACCGCCTGCAACAGGTTATCTCCCCCAACCCGGACGATGCCGGTACCTGGTTGTACCAGGATGCCTGGTTTCACCTGGGCACATTTGATGAAGGCTTTACCACTGCCTACGATATTAAAAAGCCCGGCAACGGCGCTTATGTATTTGTGATCAAAGGCAGCTTTACAGTAGATGGGCAAACGCTGCAGGAGCGCGACGGCCTGGGCATTGCAGATACGGCGGCGTTTAGCATTACCGCCAACACCGCGGGGGCGGAGCTGCTGATCATGGATGTGCCACTCCAGGTTAATTAATAATTAATAATTAAGAATTAATAATAAGGGCGGTGTGTACATGTATAATGTTGTTGCAGCTGCAATCAAACAGCTCCTTTATTGGTAATAACCGCTTGTTCAAACAAAACGCAATCTATTCATTATTCATTATTCATTATTCATTCACTTTTATGGTACATATACTGGCGGTGGGGCGCAACCCCGATATTATGGCGGTGATAGACCGCCTGCTTAATGCACCGGAAAATCGTAGTGGCACCGCTGTTACCACAGCGGCAGCTGCCATTGCTGCTTTCGGGGAAACCAGGTTTGACCTGGTGCTGCTTTGCGCCGGCATATCTGAACAGGAAGGCGCAGCGCTTACCGCGCAGCTGCAGCAGCTGCAGCCCGGTGTGCCTGTGATAAGGCACTATGGCGGCGGCAGCGGGTTGCTGGATAATGAGATCCATGCCGCACTAGCCTCACAAAACAATAAAAAGCTATAACCCTTTAAATCAAATAATATGAGCCAGTTAGTTACGGGCATCCACCATGTTACCGCAATAGCCGGGGATGCACAGAAAAATATAGACTTTTATGCCGGTATACTGGGCGTACGCCTGGTAAAGAAAACGGTAAACTTTGATGCACCGGATGTATACCATTTTTACTATGGCGATGAAGCCGGCCATCCCGGCAGCATTATGACCTTTTTCCCTTACGGCCACGGCCTGGTGAATGGCCGCCACGGCAAAGGCATGCTTAACACCACCACCTTTTCCGTACCCGCCGCTGCCCTCACCTACTGGCTGGAAAGGCTGAAACGCTTTGGCATTGCCCACAAAGCGCCGCAGGAACGTTTTGATGGTGAAACAGTGGTGTACTTTGAAGATCCCGACGGCCTTGGGCTGGAGCTGGTATTTAACGACCGCGACGACCGTAAAGGCTTCACCTATGGCCATATACCTCCCGAACATGCCATCAGGGGCTTTTATAATGTAGAGATATGGGAAGAAGGTTATGAACGCACCGCCGGCCTGCTTACTGAACAGCTGGACCATAAGCTGATCGCGGAAAAAGGCAACCGCTTCCGCTTCGCAGCCACTGATAAACCCGGCAATTATATCGACATCCTTTGCTCGCCCGACAGCCTGAAAGGCCTGCCCGGCAACGGCACCGTGCATCACATTGCCTTTAGCACGCCGGACAGCGCTTCACAGCTGGAAGTAAGGCAAAAGATCCTGCAACGCATGATCAATGCCACGCCGGTGCTGGACCGCAACTATTTTACCTCAATTTATTTCAGGGAACCCGGCGGCGTATTGTTTGAAGTGGCCACCGCAGGCCCCGGCTTTGCAGTAGATGAGCCGCTGGAGCATTTGGGAGAAGCGCTGAAGCTGCCTGCCCAGTTTGAACCCAGCCGGCAAACACTGTTGAAAGAGCTGCCGCCGGTAGTCTTAAAATTTGATCAATACAAATAATCATGCACACCAAAAATATTATCACAGCAGGCACCCCTGCGAGCACCGCTAAAAAAGCGCTGATCATGGTGCACGGGCGGGGCGGCAGCGCGCAGGACATCCTGGGCCTGGCGCCCCTCCTGGAGGTGCAGGATTTTGCGTTGCTGGCCCCGCAGGCTACCAATCATACCTGGTACCCCTACTCTTTCCTGGCGCCGCCTGAGCAAAATGAACCCTGGCTGTCATCTGCCCTGCAGGTGCTGCAAGCTGCAACTACCGAGCTGCAGCAGCAGGGCATACCGGCGGCGCAGCTTTATTTCCTGGGATTTTCACAGGGCGCCTGCCTGATGCTGGAATTTATTACCCGGAATGCTACCCGCTACGGCGGCGCTGCAGCCTTTACCGGCGGGCTTATCGGCGACCGTATTTACCCTGAAAACTATAAAGGCGACTTTAACGGCACCCCTGTTTTTATAGGCAGCAGCAATCCTGATACGCATGTGCCCGTTGAGCGGGTATACGCCACTGCCAACATTCTGCAGGATAAGCATGCAGCCGTAACCCTGAAAGTATATGAGCATATGGGCCACACCATTAACCAGGACGAGCTGGACCAGGTGAACCGGCACATTTTTACATAGCAGGCTACCGGTATTTGCCCCGGCTATTATGTATATTTGAGTAGTTATGCCAACCTGGTATTCATGGTAATAGCTAATCCTAAAGATCCTGCCGGGGTAAAGTCAATGGTTGCCCTGTATAATGCCATGGCAAATTTGTTCTGGTCGGTGCTCAACCTGTTCCCCATTTATGCATACTGTTACAGTTACGTGCAACCGTTGTGGTTATATATTTCCGGGGCATTAAGCATTTGTGTGTTGTTTCTGCCCCGCAGGCTGCTGAATAAGCTGCAGCTAAGCAATGATACGCGCATTTATCACCAGCTGGGGGTACACTGGATAAACCAGGTTACGCAAAACGGCGCTGTTATTAACCGGCTCATACGCCGCAGGTACCCGCATTATAAGGTGGTGGGCAATACCCGGCAGGCAGCGCAGCTGCATTACCGCAAAACATATATGTACGAACGTTTTCATTATATGCTGTTTTGCTTTTTCACCTGTATAACCGTGTATGCCCTGGTGCGGCAGCACTTCATATGGGCCCTTGTTATACTGCTTACCAACATTCTTTACAATATTTACCCGGTGCTGCTGCAGCAATATGTACGGCTAAAGCTGGCGCCTTTTGTGAGCAGGGAGCCTATAAAATAAGGCGCACCGGGGTGCATATTGCAAAAAAAAAGGTCCCGGTGTTGTACCGGGACCTTTTTTACAGGTATAAAAAAGAAAATTAGTCAATACGTCTAACGTTAACAGCATTCATACCTTTTCTGCCTTCCTGCAGCTCAAATTCAACCCTGTCATCGGCCTGGATCTCGTGGATAAGACCATTTACGTGTACAAAAGTTTCTTTGTTAGATTCATCATGTTTAATGAAGCCAAAGCCTTTTGTTTCGTTAAAGAACTTCACAGTTCCCTGAAATTTTGTGTTCATTTGTGTAATTTAAAAAAACTTATAAAGACGCAAGGTAGCCCTCAGAACTGAATAAACCAAATATATTATCCGCCAGGCGCCCTGAATTTCATTAAATAACACGATGATAACAGCGTTGTGATATATTTAACATTTTAATTTGTACCTTTACAACGATATAGGCATTTAAACATTAGCTGATTTGTATTTTAGCCTGCTGCTTCCTTCTCAGTCAATCTTCAACTGCCACGTTTTTTTTACTTGCGAGAATAATAAATCAACAGGCCAATATGCCTAAAGTTACTTTCAACAATAAGCATGCATACTTCTTTCAATCGCTGAAAGCAGCTATTGAAACCTATTTTAAAGAGAATAATATCCGGAAAACGGGCAATACCCGCCTGTATATAAAAACAGTGGTGCTTATACCAGGCGCCATTGCATTATACCTGCTGCTGCTGTTTGTAAGCATGCCGGTGGTGCCGGGGCTGCTGCTCAGCGGCCTGCTGGGTTTTGTGCTGGCCTGCATTGGATTTAACGTTATGCACGATGCCTGCCATGGCAGCTACTCCCGCAAACCCTGGGTAAATGAGCTGTTGGGCCTTACCCTGAATGCATTGGGCAGCAACGCCTTTATCTGGAAACAAAAGCACAATGTTATACATCATACCTACACGAATATAGACGGGGTGGACGATGATATTGCCAAAAGCCCTGTTATCCGCCAGTGCAGCACACAGCCCTGGGCGCCGGCGCACCGTATACAGCACCTGTATCTGCCGCTGGTGTACAGCGCATCTTCACTGCTGTGGGTATTTCTTACGGATTTTATGAAATACCTGAGCCGCAAGGTGTACAGAACGCCGCTGCAGCCGATGAAGCTGAACGATCACATTATTTTCTGGGCCAGCAAAGCGCTGTACCTGGTGTTTTACATACTGATACCCATTCTTTGCGTGGGCTGGCAGGGGTGGCTGGCAGGCTTTTTAGCCATGCACATTGTACTGGGCTTTACCCTCTCCATTGTATTCCAGCTGGCGCATGTGGTGGAGGAAACCGAGTTTGAAACCGTATCGCAGGAAGATAAAGTGATAGAGAACGAATGGGCTATTCACCAGGTAAAAACAACCGCCAACTTCTCACCCGGCAACAAAATTATTTCCTGGTTTGCCGGCGGGTTGAATTACCAGATAGAACATCATTTGTTTCCACGCATCAGCCATGTACACTACCCGGCCATCAGCAAAATAGTAAAAGCCAAATGTGCGGAGTACGGGCTGCCTTACCACAGCATACCTACCATGATGCTGGCCGTAAGATCGCATTTCAGGCTGATGAAGGCCATGGGGGTAAGGCCGGCTTAAAGCTGAAAGCAGAAAGCTATCCGTCAATACCCAGGCAAAGGGAGTGGCGATAAACAGCACTGCAACATTTTGCACGCCGGCGCCCGGCACTTTCCTGGTACCAATTTCCTTGCGCTTTTTTTCTGCGGTAAAGGCAGCCAGTCCAAACAGGCCTGAACAGGATATTAATACCGCCAATCCTGCAAAATATTTGAAAGCAGTGTTTTAACTGCTTTACTCGCCTCCCTTTTCGCCTGTAAACCAGTGCTCCTTATCGCGGAACAGTACATTGAAGGTGGTAAGGGAGCCGTACATGCGGGTAATGTATTGCTGCATGTTCACCTTATCCTCATCGCTCAGCAGCTTGTGGCTGTTGATCTGTTGTTCCAGCACCCGCAGGCGGTCGCGCACCATCACAATTTTGTGGAAGAACACTTCCAGCGGCACCTCTTTTGGTTTCAGCGAAGGATCGGCCGGCTGCAGTATCATGGTGCCTTTGCTCCAGCGGTCGCCCAATGGCACTACTTCTGAAAAGCCGCCCCACAGGCGCAGTATTTTCAGCAGCGATTTTTCCACATCGGAGGTGGTTTCCAGCTCGGTGGTCTGGTTTTCGGCATATAATACTTCAAACAGCGGATCGGTTTTATCTATCTCCTCTATACCGCTATTGATGAAGGTAACTACGTATTGCGCATACTTTACGCCAATAATAACACCGGGGCCATAACGGGCGTGTTGTACCCGCGAGCCCAGGCCTGCCGTTAATTCAGCTTCCATGAAGAATGATTTTTTTTGCCAAGATAGGAAAATGAACGGCTTAGTTATTCATTATTGCTTTTTGCGCCGGGCAGGCGGCCTTTGATCCACTTGATTTGCCCGTTATGGTTCGACTCATGCTCGCATACATGAAACCATTTGCAGTAGTTGTTGGTAGGGCCCCAGGGCCATTCTTTATCTACGGTCATGAGCCATTTATCATCCCGTTTTTTAAACTCGTTCAGGGTATGCTGCCGCACTTCTTTCAATGCTTCCAGGTAATAATCCAGGTTATGGCCTTTAATTTCAGCGCGGCCTGCATCGCCCAGCATGGAGGCGGCGGACCATCGTTTTTTATCTGCATCGCTCCAGTCGCCCCACTTTTTACCTTCAAAGGTATGTACCTGGTAAAAGCGCTCGGTGGCCGCCAGGTGCAGCAGCATGGCCCCAATAGTATTGGCGTGGGCATCGTGCAGGTAATCCAGGTCGGCGGTTTGCATACCCTGTACAGCTGCCAGCACTACAGAGCGCATCCAGTCCATCATTGATACCAGGGTGCCTACCTGGGGCGCATAACCGGGCTTGGGGCCGATAATATTCAGGTCATCATCTGCGGCAGCTGCCAAAGGCATACCCGCTGCCCATCCGCCCATGGGCAGCATGCCCAGGCCTGTAACGCCGGTGGCAATGGCAGTGGTACTGCGGAGGAATTTTCTTCGGTTAATAAGGGTTTGCATGGTCAGGGGATTTTGTTGTACAGTTAAGTTAACAATTAATAACTAAGAATGAATAATGAATAATTAATGTGGCGATTGCCTATTTTTAAACATGAAAACTTTTGCGGATCACGTCGTACAATTTAACTGCTCACTGGAGTTTAAGGGTAAGCTGCCGGCCGGCATACAGATTATGAACCCTTTTAAGGAACCTGCCACCGCAGCTATTATGAAACAGTTTTACAAAAAGTTTTATGACGATACCCATACCCGCCGGCTGATCATAGGCATTAATCCCGGCCGGCTGGGCGCCGGGGTTACAGGTGTGCCTTTCAGCGATACCAAACGTTTGGCAGAGGAATGCGGCATTGTGGTACAGGGGTTTAAAACGCATGAACCGTCATCGGTGTTCATGTATGATATGATACATGCTTACGGCGGCGTGCAGGCGTTTTACAACGACTTTTACATCAGCGCTGTATGCCCGCTGGGTTTTACAGCCGACAATGGCCGGGATAAGGTGGTGAACTATAACTATTACGACAGCAAAGCCCTTACCAATGCCGTATACAGCCTGATCGTAAGCAGCCTGCAGCGGCAGCTGGATTTTGGCCTGCTTAGCACACAGGTATGTTACTGCCTGGGCACCGGCAAGAATGCCGCTTTTTTCCAGGAGCTGAATGAAAAGGAACGTTTTTTTGAAAAAATAGTTCCCCTGGAGCATCCGCGCTTTGTAATGCAGTACAGGGCTAAAACCAAACAAGCCTATATTGATAAGTACCTGGAGGCTTTTGAGGCATATTCAACATAACATCACCACCCGGGAGGGCATTTATTCCTCCGCTTCCTGCGGAATGCTTTCCGGTTTACGGCCGAGCATACGCCTTATTTCATTGGCCTTTTCATAAATGCTCTCTAACTCGTCCAGCTCTTTAGCGCCGGTATTGATAAGAAAATCCTGCATTTTCTTTCTGCCATTCACACATACGACTGTAATGGTGCCATCGTCCAGGGCATAAATAAACCGGCATTTCCGGATGCCATGTACCAGCGGAGAGATCTGGTAATGGGTGATCATAAATTCCATAGCATATGGGTTTACGCACAGGAAGTTAATGGTAATAAGTTAAATATAAAGTTAACTGGATGTAAACGCTAAAAAAATTCATTGCAGGAAGATGCTATATCTTAACAGCGCTGAAAACCGTATCAATAATAAGGTTCAGCATGCTCAGGCGAAAAGCGTCTATACGCGCCATGGCCAGGCCGGATTGTTTAAGCGCTTCCATTTTCGCAAGGTCTTTCTGGCTCATGACCAGCCACTCAAAGTCTTCGGTGGTTAACTGCTTATTGGCCAGCAGCAGGGTCCAGCGCTTCAGCTTATCTTCCGACTCCTGTATGAACTGTTTGGCATCGGTAACAGCGGCCGTTGCATAGTTCTTTACTGTAGACTTAGCCAGCGCCGCAATATCTGTTATCAGCTTGTCGAGTATTGCAGAGAAATCCATTCCTTTTAATAATTAATAATGAATAATGAATAATGAATAATTAATAGAATGATGTGGAGAGGTAATTAATAATGAATAATTAAGAATTAATAATGGATTGGTGCGAACAGAATACCGGAAGGGATGATGGCTGCATTGATTGACAGCTAATTATTGATGTACCCACCGCCTTCGGTATTATTAATTCTTAATTCTTAATTATTAATTATTAGGGGCGATTTTTGCCGCTCTCCAGCTCCGCTATCTTATCAAATGCAGCGCCCACCTGCACTTTAGCTTCCTCAATAAAATCCCTGTTCAGCACCATATGCTGCTGCCAGTATTTAAAATAGCCGCCCAGCAGGTGCTGGTCGGGGCTGCGCAGCAGCTGCCACATTTCAATGGTGGTTTTATTGTTCGGCCGGTGTATTTCGTACTCATAAGCCTTATCAATTTTGGTTTGCAGCGCGGAAAGATCGTCCTTATGCAACGTAAAGCTGTCTGCCGCCATATCCATTACCTGCAGCGCATCTACTTTCAGCGCAGTGGTTTGCTGGTAAGCATACTCATTGTAACGGGAAATTAACGGCGAGCAAAATGAAAAGCAGCACAATAGCACGATCAGCGCAGCATAGGACAGTTTAACGGTTTTCATATATAAGCAGGCGTTTTATTTGCAAATTGTTCGCAAATATATAATTTTAGCCCCGTCACTTCAAACCGTTATCAATGAACAGGCTAACCTGGATTTGTGCTTGCTGCTGTATAACTGTGCTGGCAAAGGCGCAGCTGAACACTCACTCACGTACACCCTTACACGATTTACAACAGCAATTTGTGGACCTGCGTTTTGGCATGTTCATTCACTTCAACATTCCTACTTTCATGGACCAGGACTGGGCCGACCCCGATGCGCCGGCCAGCCTGTTTGCCCCTAAAAAGCTGGATTGTAACCAATGGGCCACAGCAGCCAAAGCCGCCCATATGAGCTATGGGTGCCTCACCACCAAGCACCACAGCGGCTTTTGCATATGGGACACCAAAACCACCGATTATAACGTGATGAACAGCCCCCTGAAACGGGATGTGGTGCGTGAATATGTGAACGCCTTCCGCGCAAAGGGCCTTAAAACCTTCCTGTACTATTCCATACTTGATACCCACCATAAAATACGCCCGGTCTTTATTACCCGGCAGCAGGTGGAAATGATAAAGGCACAGCTCACCGAGCTGCTTACCAACTACGGGGAAATTACCGCGCTGATCATAGACGGATGGGATGCCCCCTGGTCGCGCATTTCATATGACGCGGTACCTTTTGAGGAAATATATACGCTCATCAAAACCCTGCAGCCCAACTGCCTGGTAATGGACCTTAATTCGGCCAAATACCCGGCGGAAGCGCTCATGTACACCGATATTAAGTCCTATGAGCAGGGCGCCGGCCAGCATATTTCCAAGGAAAACAACCGCCTGCCGGCCCTCTCCTGCCTTCCTATTAACCAAAACTGGTTCTGGAAAACATCGTTCCCCAACACGCCTGTAAAGGACCCGGAAATGCTGGTGAACGACGATATTATTCCCTTTAACAATGCCTGGTGCAACTTTATACTAAACGTAGCGCCTAACCGCGACGGCCTCATTGACGATAATGCCGTGCAGGCCCTGGAAGCCATTGGTAAACAGTGGAAGAACGAAGGGCCGGTAGCGCCCCTGCCGGAAGGAGCGGCGCCCGTTATATCATCCAACATTGCCAAACACCAGCCTGCAACTTCAAGCTGGAGCGACGACATGAACATCATGGACTTTGCCAATGACGACGATTTTACCACTGCCTGGATCTCCAACAGCACTGTAAAGCAGCCCTGGTGGGAAGTAGTGCTGGACCGCGATAAACCCTTTAACGCCATTACTATTACCACAGGCGCCACCGGCTTTACCAAATATCATGTGGAGTATTTGCAGAACGGCGTATGGAAGCCGCTGTTCAGCGGCGACAGCCAAAGCCGGGTAAAGATCCACCGCTTTAACCGCGTTTGGGGCGGCAGGGTGCGCATTACAATAGACCAGTTTACCCAAGCGCCCAGCATTGCAGAAGTAGGCTTATATGATGAAAGAAGATAGCGCATGGACCTTTTAACTGTTTCGCACCTGGGTAAGCAGCAGCAGGGCGCTGCTGTGGTAAAAGATATCAGCTTTACCTTATCCCCCTTCCATAAAGTGGCCATTGCCGGCGAAACCGGTTCGGGCAAAAGCACCCTGCTGAAAATGATAGCCGGCCTGGCACCGGTTGATGAAGGCGTGGTGCTGTTCAACGGGCAACGTGTAAAAGGCCCGCATGAAGTATTGCTGCCGGGCCATCCGGCCATCGCCTATCTTTCCCAGCATTTTGAATTGCGCAACCGCTATACGGTGGCTGAAGTGCTGGAGCGCGTGAACCAGCTGGACGAAGCAGCTGCCAGCGAAATATACAGGGTATGCCGCATTACCCACCTGCTGCACCGCGGCACCGACCAGCTTTCGGGCGGTGAAAAACAGCGCGTGGCCCTGGCGCGCCTGCTGGGCACTGCGCCGCAGCTGCTGCTGCTGGATGAGCCCTACTCTAACCTGGACATGATCCACAAACAGCTGCTCAAAGCGGTGATAAAAGACATTGGGGAGCAGATGAACATTACCTGCATGCTGGTATCTCACGACCCGCAGGATATGCTGTCGTGGGCCGATGAAATAATGATTATGCAGGATGGCGTTATTGCGCAGCAGGGCGCCCCGCAGCAGGTATATCACCAGCCGGTAAATACCTATGCCGCCGGTTTGCTGGGCCGGTATCACCTGCTGGAAGCCGCAGCAGCCAAAGCGCTGCAGGCAGGCGCACCCCCTAAAGGCAAGCGGCTGTTCGTACGCCCCGAGCAGTTTATTATTACCACTCAACCGGATAAAGCCCTGAAAGGAAAAGTAAATGCCGTTACCTTTTACGGCAGCTATTATGAGATGGAGGTGGCTTTACCAAAAGATAGCATTACCCTTATTACCATGCATCCGCAGGCAGCCCCGGGCAGTACCGTGCACATTGCCCTGGCGCCCGGGGAGCGCTGGTATTTGTAGCCACACAACCGCAAGTTCCGGGTTTTCATCTGCCGCCAGGCAAAATACCTTTGCGGGAAAGATGATGATATGCAACCTATTATTGAACGCCTGCAATCAAAAGACTGGACAAAAGCCGCTGCAGACCTGCATGCACAGGGCTATGCCCTGGTGCCCGGCCTGCTTACCAAACAGGAATGCAACAGCCTGATTGCTGCCTATGAAGCCGGCAACGCCTACCGTAAAACCATTACCATGGAGCGCTACCGCTTTGGCAAAGGGGAATACAAATATTTCCGTTATCCATTGCCGGAGCTTATCAGCACCATACGGCAAACCGTATACCCGTACCTGGCGCCGGTAGCCAACAAATGGATGGAGGTGCTGAATATACCAAAAACCTTTCCGCCTACCCACGCCGCTTTACTGGAGCTTTGCAATGCGCACGGGCAAACCCTGCCTACGGTGCTTATACTGCAATATGGCGAAGGCGGCTTTAACACGCTGCACCAGGACCTCTACGGCGATGTTTATTTTCCCATGCAGCTGGTGCTATTCCTCAATGAAGCGGGAGAAGACTATACCGGCGGCGAGTTTGTGCTTACGGAGCAAATACCCCGCGCGCAATCCAAAGCCAATGTGCTGCAGCCCCGCCGCGGCGATATGCTGTTGTTTACCACCAGTTTCCGCCCTGTTAAAGGCAGTAAAGGGTATTACCGGGTGAACATGAAGCATGGCGTAAGCACTGTACATAACGGGCAGCGCTATACGCTGGGCATTATTTTCCACGACGCACAAACCTGAGCCATGACAGACCACCTGGAGCCGGGTACGGATGCGCATACACGCAGCAGGATGATCCGGTCGCTGATACGCAGCGGCGCTATCCGGATGGCCGGCAATAAACGGCTGCGCATTTACGGGCTCCTCTCCTGCACATCCGGCAAACAGATGAAAGCCCGCAACAGGATCTTTTTCGCCACTGAGCAGGAAGCGCTGGCAGCAGGCTACCGCCCCTGCGGGCATTGCATGCCCGAAAAGTACCGCATGTGGAAAGCGGGGGCGGCTATTCCAGCACCGTACAGCTAAAGCCGTGCGCTGCTACCAGCATTTGCACCTTATCCGGCGCAAAGCTCTGCCCTTCTACCCGCAGTATGCGGTCGCAGTCTTCCAGGTCAAAATTCACCTTGCTGCCCGGGAAGTGCAGGCGCAGCAAAGCCGCCAGCTTTTCGGCATGGGAGGTTTGCTCCACGTTGGTTTTAAACACTTCTACCATTGTAAATACCGGAGAATACATCGGGTTACCATTTTATGCTGCTTACGCCATTACCCGCAGCGCTGCCGCTTTTTGTCTTTTGTGATGATAAATGTAAGAGAGGGCAATAAGGCCAAAGCCTACCAGGAATACTATCAGCCCCGCGCCTGTGTCGCCGGAGCAAATGCCGGAGTACATGGCGCCGGACAGGTCATAGGTGAAGCCGGCATACGCCCACTCCTTTAACCGCGGAAAGCCCGGTATCAGTATAACAATAGCGCCCAGCAACTTGGCAACGCCTAAAAAAGGCAGCAGGTAAGCCGGGTAACCCAGGTGCTGGAACAGTGCAACGGCATCGGGGCTTTTGAGAATATCGGGTATGGCGCCCATGCCCATTAACAGGCAAAGCAGGACGGTGGAGATCCAGTAAATGATGTTAATCTTCTTCATGATGCTGTAGGTTTTGATATAAGGTTTAACAGTACAAATATATATGCGGCTGCTTACTTACAGGGGTTGTGAATACGACATAAAAAGGGGGATTTCCGACAGCGCGCGCGGGGAATTAATAATTAAGAATGAATAATGAATAATTAACAAAAAGGCGCCTGTCCGGTAAGGACAAGCGCCTGGGGTTGGTTGTTGATGAGCAATGCTATTATTGCAGCGTTACGTGAATGATTTCCGGTATAGCCGGTAATGTAGTAAAAGCATTGGGGTTAGGCACCTGTGAAATAGGCTGGCTTTCCTGCAGCGGGGTACCTGCCAGGTTAAACTGGGTGATACCTGCGCCGGGAAACTGGTTAACAGCGGTGCCATCGTCATACAGCTGTATGCTGGAGGAAATATCGCCTTTCTGGGTAGCATCCACACCATTGCCGGCAGATGCAAAGAACCAGTCGTTGGAAAAGCCGTACATGGTGGCAATGGCTATGCGGTCGCCGCTGCTTACGTGCAGGTCCTGCGATACCTTGCCGCCTGCCTGGCCGTTAATAACCGGCAGCAGCACCTGCGTGCCGGGCGCGGGCAGCACATACACGGCTTTTACGCCCTTCATACCTTTCAGGGCAGCAGCCAGCGTATCGGCATTGCCTTTTTGCGCCAGCGGCGCCAGGCCTTGCCCGCGGTCCACCTCACCGGTTTTATAAATGGGATTGTCTATACCGTTATATACCACTACCAGTACGGGCGACAGCGGGGTAAAAATACCGGTAATGCCTTTTATATAGCTGTACAATGCAGTGTTATCGCCTTTTTCCGCAATATCTGTTAAACCATTGGCAGTAGGCTGGCCGGCTGTGTACAGCGGTGCGCTGTTCAGCAGGTTGCCGCCGGCAATGTAGGAGATGGCCCATACGCCGGGGCTCAGCGGCGTTTCATTGGCAGTGCCGCCGGAAATGTTTTGCAGCGTTAGGGTGAACATGGAGTTGCCGTCGTACTTCAGCGTGGCCTTTACCAGTTTGGAAGCTGCCAGGTAAGTGTTGCCCTGCGCATCCACACCATTTACTTCAGTAATGTTTTTACTGTCCGCCGTACCGGGATGGGTTACATTAGCGCCCGGCTGCTGGTTAATGCGCGTACCGTTATCCCACAGCTTTACCTGGTCAGATACATCGCCTTCCATGGGCATACCTTTAACATCATATAAGCCGATGCCCGGGTTGGCAGGTGCGAAAAACAGGTCGTTGGACCAGCCATACATGCAGGCAAATGTGATGGCCTCTCCCTTGGCGGCGGAAAAGTGTACCTGTACCGACTGGCCGGGCATAATTACCGGCGGCGTGCCGGTGCCCTGGAAGGTGCCGGACTCCACCAGCGGCTGCGATTTCAGCACGTTTTCAATAGTTATAGTGGTTTGCCGGCTGGGAGGATTGTGATCATCATCTTTGTTGCAGGCAGCAAAGGCAAAGGGCAGCAGCGCTATGGCCGGCCAGTAATGCAGTTTTTTAAATGTGCTCATATGTGGGTGATTTTGTTAGATGAATGGCATTGATATAAAAGCGGCAAAGTGTATGGATGCTTATTACAGCGCCTGCAGCAGATCGGCTACAGATGCGCGTTTCCGGTAGTCTTTATCAAACTGTACGAAAGTTATTTTGCCGGTATTGTCAATAATATAGGTGGCGGGCACAGGCAGCACATGATCGGTGTTGCCGTTTATCTCATCCAGGTTCACGTGCCAGTTCCTGTACTGGTTCACGGTTTTATCATCCAGCACATAGTTCACATCATATGCTTTCATGATGTGGTAATCTTTATCCTGTATAATGGAAAACGAAGCATGTGTTTTTTCAATGGTTTTGCTGATGTTTTCCGCGGTTTCGGGGGTTACCCCTACTACGTAAGCGCCTTTGGCCGTAAGCAGGCTCAGGGAGTCCTGCAGCTCCTTAATATGCTTGTTGCAATAGGGGCACCATTGCCCGCGGTAAAAGAACAGTACCACGGCCTTGTGTTTTTTCAGCAGCTGGCGCAGCGCTACCTTCTTACCGGTATTATCTGTTCCGGAAAAGGCCGGCGCCTGTGTGCCGCTTTTAAGGCCGCTTTGGGCAAAAGCATTTATAAAGCAAAAAAGCGCAAGGCTTAGTGTGGTCAAGTGTTTCATAACATACTGTTTAACATTTTTTTAGCATGGCTGGAATGTAAAGGGGCAGTTACGCCCCTTTACCTGCCTGATCTGACAAACACCCTACATTTTGCCTGCAGGTTTTTTAGTCATTTTTCCACCGGACATTTTATCCATTTGCTTGTCTTTCATTTTACTGTCAGACATCTTATCCATTTTCTTCGGGCTCATTTTGCTGTGCGACATCTTGCTCATTTTGCTGTGCGACATTTTCGCCGTGTCTTTCTTTTGCGGTTCCTGCGCATGGGCCTGGAAGGTAAAGCAGGCCGCTATTACAGCTGCCAGCAGGCTTTTTCCGATGTTGACATGAAGTGTCTGATTTCTCATGGTGTTTGTTTTTTTGTGCGTTTTAACCTTATAGTCGACGGCAGGAATTAAACCTTACAAACTTTCTCAAATTTTTTTTCGGGTGGGCGTCCCAAATAAATTTACCCGGAGGGGTTTGTCAGGATAAACATAATGACGCGTCTATTTGTATAAAGCAATAGGCTGACCGGTGCAACAAACGGCATTGCCATATAAAAGGTTTACCGCTCATTGCTTTTGCGCAGGAGATGAACAGCAGCGCAATCCTTACAGGAACGAAACGCGCACAACCTGCACTATCATAACGTAACCGCTTATATATGAAAGCTATTAAGGAAAAACACTCCCTGCTGATGCGCTGGACCCACTGGGTCAACTTCCCGGTGCTGGCGGCCATGATCTGGAGCGGCATGCTTATTTACTGGGCCAACGACGTATATACTATCAATGTGGGTGGCCGCACTTTGGTGCAGTTTTTCCCGCAATGGTTTTACAATGCGCTGCATATCCCCTACCGCCTGGCAGAAGGCATGGCCTGGCATTTTCTTTTCATGTGGTTCTTTATGCTCAACGGCCTGCTATACCTGTTATACACCATTTTCTCAGGCGCCTGGCGCGAGCTGGCGCCTAACCGGCATTCTTTTAAAGAAGCCTGGCAGGTGCTGCTGCATGACCTGCACATCCGCAAAACAGCGCCGCCGCAAAACAAGTACAATGCTGCGCAGCGTATTGCATATACCGCCATTATTATCATGGGCATTGGCTCTGTGGCCACGGGCCTGGCCATTTACAAGCCTGTGCAGCTGTACTGGCTGTGCTGGTTATGCGGGGGCTATCATTTTGCGCGCATCCTGCACTTTGCGCTCACCATAGGCTATGTGCTGTTTTTTGTAGTGCATGTAGTGCAGGTAATACTGGCAGGGTGGAATAATTTCCGCTCGGTGGTATCGGGTTTTGAAGTAGTGGAAGAAGCTTAAAACAACCGTACAATGCAGCACGCAAATCATAAAAAACACAAGCCGGAGCTTACAGTACAGCAAAAGATCAACCGGCGCAACTTCATCTCCTTCACTGCTTTTTTTGTAGTGGGGGGCGCTATGTTCGGCGGCTGGAAATGGCTGGCCAATGCCCCGGAGGAAACACCCGGCATTACTGCCGGCGCACGCAGGCCGCTACGCCGCGCGCTCAACAAAACAGAGCTGTTTTTCCGCCGCATTTTCAGCAGCAGCCACCCGGTAAAAACCTACCCCAAAAGCCGGGCTGCCAAAAGGGTACGTGTGAACGGCGATATAGGTATTGACGATGAAGGCTTTAATCCGCAGCAGTGGCAGCTTACCGTTATGAAAGGGCCTGAAGATGCGCTGCAGCTAACCCTGAACGACCTGCAGGCCCTGCCCAAAACAGAGCTGGTATTTGATTTCAAATGCGTGGAAGGCTGGGACCAGGTACAATACTGGGGCGGCGTAAAGTTCACGGATTTTATAGCGCACTATGGCTTACAGGAGCAGGCAAAAAAGCAGTACGTGGGAATGGTTACACCTAACGGCGAATATTACGTGGGCCTTGACATGCCCAGCGCATTGCATCCGCAAACACTGCTGGCCTACGAAATGAACGGGCAGCCCCTGGCATTGGAGCACGGCGCGCCGCTGCGGTTAATTATACCGGTGAAGTACGGCATTAAAAGCCTGAAGCGCATTGGCACCATCAGCTTTAGCAATGAAAGGCCGCCCGACTACTGGGCGGAACAGGGATATGATTATTATTCAGGGTTATAAGGCCCTGCAACGTTTATCTTAAATCTTAACATATGAAATTACGCATCTTCAACCTGGTAAGTGTTTTCGTGCTGCTGCTGGCCACCACGGCCTGCGGGCAGCAAATGCCGGATAAAAAAGATTTCCCGGAAGCAAAGCCGGCCAACTACTGGAAAAATGTGCTGTCGCCTGAAGCATACGAGATTATGGTGAACCGCGGCACCGAAACGCCGTTCGACAATCCGTACTGGAACAATCACCAGAAAGGCGTTTATGTAAGCGCCGCCACCGGCAAGCCCTTGTTCAGCTCCGACGCCAAATTCAACTCCGGCACCGGCTGGCCCAGCTTTTACAAGCCTATTGACCCGGATGCCATTATGATCGTAAAGGATTACTCCCTGGGCATGGAGCGCGACGAAGTAGTGGAACGCAGCACCGGCCTTCACCTGGGCCATGTTTTTGACGATGGCCCCCCGCCTACCGGCAAGCGCTATTGCATGAACTCCTATGCATTAAAATTTGTAAAAGCAGTTAAAAACAATAAATGATGAAGCGAGCCCTGAAATACCTGGCCGGGTTGCTGTTCCTGTACAGCTGCGCCTACAGCCAGTCTGATTACGACGAGTCTTTTGCGCACCTGCCGGCGCCCCGCAAAGGCGAGCAGGTAGCAACCTTTGCCGGCGGCTGTTTCTGGAGCATGGCAGAAGGCATGCTGGAGCTTAAAGGCGTGCACAAAGTTGTGTCGGGCTATAGCGGCGGCACCACCAAACGCCCTACTTATGAGGAGGTAGGCTCCGGCAGCACCGGCCATGCAGAGTCGGTACAGGTGTATTACGATCCCGCGGTGATCGATTATGCAACGCTGGCGGAAGCTTTTTTTTATGCGCATGACCCTACGACCCTTAACCGGCAGGGACCGGATATAGGTACCGATTACCGGTCCGTAGCTTTCTACCGTACACCCGAAGAGCAGAAAATATTAACACAGGTGATAGCCAAAGTAAATGCCTCACATCACTATCATAACCCGGTTGTTACGGAGGTAGTGCCGTTCAAGGTATTTTACCCGGCGGAGAATTACCACCAGGGCTATTACCGGCAGCACCCCGAAAGCCCGTACATACAATCTGTTTCCATGCCCAAAGTAAGGAAGCTGGAAAAGGCCATGGGCGATAAAATAAAACCGGCGTTCCAGGTAAAAGGTTAATAAACATCTATATACAAAAAAAAATATTATGGTAAAGTACGCATTACTGGCGCGGCTGGAGGCCCAACCGGGCAAAGAGCAGGAATTGTCGGAATTTTTAAAAAGCGCATTGCCGCTGGCGCAGCAGGAAGTAAAAACCATTCAGTGGTTTGCCCTGCAGATCGGGCCATCCACGTTCGGCATTTTTGATACGTTTGAAGCAGAAGATGGCCGGCGCGACCACCTGGCCGGCCCTATTGCGAAAGCGCTGATGGAAAAAGCGCCGGAGCTGCTGGCAAAAGACCCGGTAATAGAGCAGGTAACACTGCTGGCCGTAAAATAACAGGCCCTTTAGGGATAGTTAAACGCACAACGCATCTTGCCGTAATGGCAGGATGCGTTGTGCGTTGGATCTAAAACCGGTAAGTCAATAAAAAAACTGCTCTAAAATAACTTTACCGTCCTTTACCTGGAAAACGCCGATCTCGTCTAACTGCGCGCGGGAGTTGTTTTTGAAGGTAACCTCCTTTTTCAGTGCAACGCTGAAGAAATCCGCTGCTACTATGGGCTCGCTGCAATAATGACTATGCACGGTTGCTATTTTTTCGCGGTGGGCGATGCTTTTGGCGGTAATAGCTGCTCGTCCTTTGCTGATTACCTGCATGCCTGCTGATGCTGCATGTTCGGGCTCCCGGCTTACGATGTCATCGTCATAAAGTTCGTCCTGGATTGCGGTCCATTTGTGCTGGCATGCCAGCTCGTAATACCTGTTTGCCACCTCCTGTGTTGTCATAGCTGTCAATTTTTTATGAGCGTAAATCTTTAACAGCACAAAGATGAATGGGGGGAGTGACAACGTTATGTCAGGAGGGGTGGGCGTTTGCAAAAATCAATCTACCCCCGGAAAGCCAAAGGTGAAAAATCAGTTTGCTTGCGGAAGAAGTTGGAAAAATGCGCTACTTCCTCAAACCCAAGGCAGTAGGCTATTTCAGACACACTCCAGTCTGTTTGTTTCAGCAGTACTTTGGCTTCCTGCACAATGCGGCTGCTGATCAGGTCTGTGGTGGTTTTGCCGGTACTTTCCTTCAGCACTTTGTTCAGGTGGTTCACGTGAACGGATAAACGGTTGGCATAATCCTTGGCAGTGCGCAGCTTCAGCCGCTGGTGGGGCGATTCAACAGGGAACTGCCTTTCCAGCAGTTCTGCAAACAACGACGATACCCTGGCTGCGGCATTGTGCGTGGGATAAAGGGCCGTAGCAGGCTGCAGCTTTTGCCCGTAGTGGATCAGCTCCATTACATAATTGCGCAGCAGGTCGTATTTATAGGCATAATCGGACCATAGCTCCTTGTGCATTTTCAGGAAAATAGCTTCAATTTCCGCTGCGGCTTCCTCCTCTACCTGGAACACCGGGTAACCGCCGGCCTTAAAAATGGGCAACTCATCCAGCACCACCCCGCTTTTGCCCGGCGTTAAAAATTCACTGGTAAATATGCAAAAGTGCCCGCGCTGGTCCCAGTCCTTCGGCAGCCAGTGGTAAGGCACCTTGGGAGTAGCAAACAGCAGCGCGTTCTTTTCAATATCAATTACCTTATCGGCATATTCGGCACGGTTACGGCCGCTGATCAGGCTTATTTTGTAGTAGGCCCGCCGGTTGTAAGGCATAAAGGGCTTTTCCCGCATCTTCTTCATCACGGCGCCCACATCAAAAACATTAAAGTGCCCGATCTCTTTACTAATACCTTCCGGCAGCAGGCTATCGGGCTTTACTTCCCGTATGGCTGCCGCGTGCTTATAGAATTCATCCAGGGTGGTGGTTTCCATAATAAGCTATTTGATTTGTAAAATTCAAATATGCTGCAAAGATAGGTATTATTCACCGGCCTGCTTTTTGTTACATTTATGATATGACACTTCAGCGAGCAATTGAAATAGCTATCTCCGCCCACCAGGGGCAGCTGGATAAATACGGCGCCCCCTACATTGGCCACGCCATGCGGGTAATGAATATGGGCCGGACAGAAGAAGAAAAAATATGCGGCGTGCTGCACGACGTGTTGGAAGATACTTCCTGGACCTTTGAACAGCTGGCGGCGGAAGGCCTCAGCCCCGCAATACTGGAAGCCCTGCGCTGTGTAACCAAACTATCGGAAGATGAGGATTACGACCACTTTACCGCCCGCATACTACCCAACCGCCTGGCCTGCCTGGTAAAGCTGAACGACCTCACCGATAATATGGACGTGCGCCGCATGCCCCAAGTACAGGAAAAAGATGTGGCCCGCCTGAATAAATACCTGCGGGCCTACCGGCAGGTAAGCGCGGCGCTTATGCAACCCTGAGCCCTGCAGCATATGCATTATAATGGCTTCGTATAGGCCTGCCCCGGGGCTGTGCCACCGCCGCGGCTTAAAGCGCCGCCGCGTGATAACCCTGTTTATGATA
>NZ_DASTRI010000187.1:0-8076 GCF_035761305.1 Chitinophaga sp.
CCGATTTTCTGGTAATCGTAATACACGGTTATAGGCTGGCCAACAAACCAGGCATTACCAGGATCGCTTTTGCTGCCATTGCCCAGGGATAGTATTTTTTCCCGGTTGGTGAAAAAATTCAGGTCCATACCCCAGTTAAAACCGTTAGGGTTTTGGATGATGGAAGTAGACAAGGCTATTTCCAAACCCGAGTTTTGGGTAGAGCCTATATTTACCAGCACCGAGCCAAAGCCGTTGCTGATAGGCAGCAGCCTGTTTAACAGCAGGTCGGTGGTTTTCTGGCGGTACCAGTCAACACTACCGCTGATGCGGCCTTTGAATATGCTGAAATCCAGCCCTGCATTTACAGAGGTGGTGGTTTCCCAGGTGAGGTCCGGGTTGCGCAGCAGGCTGGGTTGGTAGCCCAGCACCCCTTTGTTGTTAAAGGAGTAGGGAGAGCGCAGCAGCCCGCCCTGCGTGGCATAGGGCGGAATGCCGGTGTTGCCGATCTTACCGTAACTGGTGCGCAGCTTCAGGTTATCGAGCCAGGTAACGGATTTCATAAAATCTTCATTGGTCATGTTCCAGGCCAGGGCTATGGAGGGGAAATAGCCCCATTTTTTGCCGGGCGCAAAGCGGGAGGAGCCATCTGCACGCAGGGTAAGGGTTACCAGGTAGCGGTCGGCAAACCCGTAGTTAATGCGGCCCATGTAGGAGAGGATGGTCCAGGTGCCCAGCTGGCTGCCCAGTGCGGTTACATTACCGGCATCGTCCAGGTTATAGTACTGCTGGGCTTCTACAGGAATGCCCCTTACGCCGGAGTTGGTAGAGTCTTCCCGCTGGCGCTGCACGCTGTACAGGGCAGTAATGCCGATGTTATGTTTTTCGTGTATCACCTTGTTATACGTCAGCAGGTTTTCTACCGTGTATGCCAGTACGGTGTAGTTGTTCTTTTGGGCAATAGCATCGCCGCCGCCTATCAGCAGGTCAGTGTTGTTTTTGCCCTGGAAAAGGCCATAGTTGCTTTGCTGTATGTCCGGCCCTACGTTCAGGCGGTATTTTAACCCGTCCATGATGTCCACCTCACCATACAGGCTGGTGAACAGGCGGAAGCGGGTACGGTCCTCTACCCGGTTACCGGGCACATAATCCAGCAGGGGATTGGGCTGCTGGCTATCGCCGGTGGGCAGGGTAATAAGGTTGCCGTTTTCATCATACGGGTCGGCAATGGGCAGCATTTTTAATGCGGCGCTCATACCGTTATAGGTTTCGCCTTCCCGCTTGCTGTAAGTGCCCAGCAGCGATACGCCGGCACGAACGCGTTTACTGATCTCCTGGTCCAGGTTCACATGAATATTATAGCGCTCGTAGCTTTGCAGCTTTAACACGCCCTGCTGCTTAAAATATCCCAGGCTGGCGGCATATTTTGTTTTTTCCGACCCGCCGGATATGCCCAGGTTATGGGAGGTTTGCCAGCCGGACGACAGCATCAGCTTTTGCCAGTCGGTATTCACGCCCCGCTTCACATTCGCATATTCCGTGGCGTTGAAGATGGCGGCATCGGACGAGTCGGGATTGTTATCATTGTACTTGCCAATGGTGCGGTTAGCTTCGCGGCGCATGGCAATATATTGACCGGCATCCATCATATCGGTTCTGCCCAGGGTGTTGATAATGCCATAGTCGGCATTGTAGGTAACGCGGGTAGGCGTTGCCGTATGCCCCCGCCGGGTGGTTACCAGTATAACGCCGTTGGCGCCGCGGGAGCCGTAAATGGCGGTGGCGGATGCATCTTTCAGCACGTCCATGGAGGCAATGTCGGAAGGGTTAATGTCATTGAGGTTGCCTGCATATGGTATGCCGTCCACAATATACAGCGGGTCATTACCGGCTGTAATGGAGCGGTTGCCGCGTACCCGCACGCGGGGCTCATCACCGGGTTTGTTGCTGTTAATGAGCACATCTATACCGGCTACGCGGCCCTGTAACGCCTGCTGCGGGTTGGTAACAGATACTTCCTGGATGGCCTTTGAATTAATGGAGGCAATGGCGCCGGTTACATCCTTTTTCTTCTGGGCGCCGTAGCCCACTACCACTACTTCCTCCAGCTTTTTGAGATCTTCTGCCAGCTGAATGTCAATGGTAGAGCGGCCATTAACGGGTACCTCCTGCGAAAGGTAGCCTATGAAAGAGAATACCAGGGTACCCTGGGCGCCGCCAGGCAACTGCAGCCTGTAGGCGCCCTGCGCATCGGTTTGAGCGCCGGTAGATTTTCCTTTTACAGCTACAGTTACCCCCGGCAGCGGAGCGCCGGTTTTGGCATCGGTTACTGTTCCGTGAATGGTGATGTTTTGTGCGCGGATGATGAGGTGTTGGCACAACAGCAGGAGCAATAGCCCCCCTGTTCTTAACAAGTTCTTCATAGCGTGTGAGTTTGTTGAGCGGTTGACGGTTTTAAAAAAGATTTATGGCCTTAATACAGGTTTCAAAAGATTTACGGTTTCAAAAAGATTTATGGCTTTAACACTATTTAACAGTCTATACCCAAGATAGCTAAATATGGGGAAAATGCAAACGATTGCAAAAATAAAGTAAAAAAACAGCGTACCGGACTTATCCCACGGAACAGCTTGCTGATAGCGGTTTGCAGGCTGTTAAAGCTAATGCAGATCATCTGCGCGGGATAATGATTGTATGCTGTTAAACGGTTTTTAGCCCACCGCCTGTCGGGGGCAGTGGGCCGTTAAAAACATACGGGTTACATCACCGCCTTCAATTATTACCGGCCCGTGAAGGTAAACCACCTGATAACGGTTACAACGTACGGATGCGGATATTGCGCCACCGCACTTTTATGCCGCCGCCGGAGTGTATTTGCAGGGCTATTTGCCCGGTGCGGGCGCCAATTTTATCATCAGTTAACGTGATCATTTCATGTCCGTTGAGCCAGGTAGTTACCTGGTTGCCCTTTACCCGCACTTTCATGGTATTCCATTCACCCATTTTCAGGTATTGCTCCTTTTCAGCAGCAGGCTGTATCAGCCAGCCGCGCCCGTATGACTCGTAAATACCGCCGGTATGCATATTGGGAGGCGCTACTTCGGCCTGCCAGCCAGTGATTTTGGTGCCTTCTATGCTGGAGTGGAAAAATACGCCGCTGTTGCCGTTGGCTTCCTGCTTAAATTCTACCGTCAGCTCAAAATCTTTATAATCCTTTTCTGTACCGAGGTAGCCGTATTCTTTATCCGGCCCGCTTTCACATACCAGGTTGCCATTGTCCACATACCATTTTTCCGTACCGTAAATTTTCCAGCCATCCAGGTTTTTGCCGTTGAATAAGGCCTGGGTTTTCTGCGCCCGGGTGCTGGTGGCGAGGCATAACAATAGCATAAACAGCATACCTGTGCTCAGGTAGCAGCGTAAAGACGGGAATTTTTTCATGTTGTTGCTCAATTAATGAAGGAGTTAGTGTTTCACAATGCCTTAATATAGACAAAAAAAAGTCCCGCTCCTGCATTTGGAACGGGACTTTTTTAATTATCCTTTTTAGCAATTACCGGGCTACGTTCACGGCGCGTTTTTCACGGATCACCGTTACTTTGATTTGTCCGGGGTACTGCATTTCTGTTTGTATTTTGGTGGCAATATCAAAGGAAAGGCGGTCGGCATCATTGTCGGTTACCTTATCGCTTTCCACTATCACGCGCAGCTCGCGGCCGGCCTGTATAGCATAGGCTTTTTCAACGCCTTCGTGCGCCAGGGCCAGGTTTTCGAGGTCTTTGATACGTTGCAGGTAGCTCTGCATAATTTCGCGGCGTGCGCCGGGGCGGGCGCCGCTGATAGCATCGCATGCCTGTACAATGGGAGAGATCACATACTGCATTTCCATTTCATCGTGGTGGGCGCCTACGGCGTTTACCACAGCAGCATGCTCGCCATATTTTTCACACAGCTTGGCGCCCAGCAGGGCGTGACTCAGCTCTGTTTCTTCATCGGGCACCTTACCAATATCGTGCAGCAGGCCGGCGCGTTTTGCCAGCTTCGGGTTCAGGCCCAGCTCAGCCGCCATAACACCGCACAGGTTGGCGGTTTCCTTGGAGTGCATTAACAGGTTTTGGCCATAGGACGAGCGGAAGCGCATTTTGCCTACCAGGCGTACCAGCTCTTTATGCAGGCCATGTATGCCCAGCTCAATAACGGTTCTTTCGCCAATGTCCATTACCTGCTCTTCGAGCTGTTTCTTGGTTTTTTCCACTACTTCCTCAATACGGGCAGGGTGTATACGGCCGTCCTGCACCAGGCGCTGGAGCGACAGGCGTGCAATTTCCCTGCGCAGCGGGTCGAAAGAGGAGAGCACAATGGCTTCCGGGGTATCGTCTACAATCAGGTCAACGCCGGTAGCGGCTTCAATGGCGCGGATGTTACGGCCCTCACGGCCAATGATCTGGCCTTTAATTTCATCGCTTTCCAGGTTAAAGACCGTAATGGCATTTTCAATGGTTTGCTCTGCGGCTGTACGCTGGATAGATTGTATGATGATCTTTTTCGCTTCTTTATTGGCTTTGCTCTTGGCGTCCTCAATAATTTCCTGGATGTGGGCCAGGGCCTGGCTGCGGGCTTCTTCCTTCAGGCTTTCCACCAGCTGGTGCTTTGCTTCTTCTGCGGTAAGGCCGGCTACTTTTTCCAGGCGGCGTATATGCTCTTCCTGGTGCTTTTCGAGGTCGTTGCGTTTAATGGCTACCAGCTCCATCTGGCGGTTCAGGTTTTCCTTGATCACTTCATTTTCCTGTACCTGTTTCTGCAGCTGCTCGTTCTTCTGGTTCAGGCTCAGCTCTTTTTGTTTAATGCGGTTTTCCGCATCGGCCAGCTTCTGGTTACGCTGCAGCACTTCTTTTTCATGCTCGCTTTTCAGCTGCAGGTATTTTTCTTTGGCTTCCAGCAGCCTGTCTTTTTTCAGGTTCTCAGCACTGATCTGGGCATCACTTATAATCTTTTGAGCCTGCTGTTCTGCTTCCTGTATCTTTTGCTGCGTGTTTTTGGCAAAAATCACCTTACCTAACACAATTCCAATGACCAATGCCACCACCGCGGCTATTGCTGTTATTACAGTTGTATCCATACAAAAAATTTAAAATTAATATATATTGCAGTCCTGCTCATCGCCTTTCCCAGGCGATGGTAGAACTTGACGCGCGAAAATACAAAAATAATGGGCAGATGTGTGATGTGCGGGTATACAGAACGGCGTAAACCGCCTGTTTTACAACTTCTTTAACGAAACGGTAGTAATTAAGCTGCTTTATTTCAGTTGATTATAAATGGTTGAAATAAGTTTATATTACTCCCTGGTACTGTATTTTTTCAAATAAATCCAACCCGCTAAAAAAGCACATCATTTCAATTGCTCATCCAATAGAGCCTCCAGCTTCTGTAACTTTTCCTGTAAAAAAGGGCCAACTTCTGCCTGGGCTTTGCCGCCGCTGGTAACCGGGTGGGTAGCATACATGATCAGCGCCATGGCAATATAATCCTGGAGGTCTTTACCGGCATAAGCGGTTTTGAACTCGATGATCTTGTCATTTACCTCTTTCATGATGCGGCGTACTGCTTCCTCTTCTTCCGGTTTTATCTTGATCCGGTAAGAACGGTCGGCCACCACTATGTTTACAGGGATCAGCTGTTCCATAACTACTAATTAACATTTTTCCCCGCTAACTGTTCAACAATGCTATACAGCGGTCTATTTCCTTTATATAGTCGTTGATTTTGCTGCGCATTTCCTTTTTAAAATCCTCATCCTCTTCCGGTGAGGCAGGGGGGCCTGCCGCCACCGTTGCTATTTTGGCCAGGTGCAGCTTTTGCTCCAGCTGGGTAATGGTTTGCTGCTGCGCCTGCACCTCGTGCTGGTGATGCTGCAGCTGCTCTTTCAACCATACATTCTCTGCCTGCACCTGCTGCAGCTTTTTCAGCAGCTGGTACAGCTTTTCTTCAATGCGTTGTATGTGTTGTTCGAGGGCCATTGAATACCTGCTACTTTCTTATCTGCGCCTGCAGCTGTGTTTCAAAAGCTTTTACCAGTTTATCCATTACCGTATCTATCTCCTTGTCTGTAAGCGTTTTCTGCGTGTCCTGGAAAGTAAAGCTTACTGCGTAGGAGCGTTTATTGGCGCCCAGCTTTTCGCTTTCAAAAACGTCAAACAGGTTAATATGTTGCAGCAGCGCGGATTTCACGGTGCGCGCAGCTGCTTCCACATCGGCAAACCGTACCTGTTTGTCCAGCACCAGGGCCAGATCGCGGCGTACAGCCGGGAATTTAGGAATTTCGGCGTAAAAAGTATCTTTTTTAGGCAGGGCGTTTAAAACAGCCTGCCAGTTAATATCTGCAAACCATACGGGCTGCTTTATGTCAAACTGTTTCAGCTTGGCGGCTGATACGGCGCCCAGCTGCACCAGGGGCTGGCCGTTGCCTTTTATCTGCCAGGTATATTCAAGGCCTTCAACATGTTTGAAAGTATCAGCTTTTATTTCCCTGCCGTTCGGTTTCGGAACAAGCATTTCTGCCTTTTTAGCGGGTTCATTTGCTTTAGTTTCCAGCTCGGCCCACTGCAGCTGGCGTATGCCCAGCTGGGCCAGTATATTGCCCACGTAGCCTTTCAGGAAGTAAAAATCTACCGGGGCTGCCTGGTACAGCCAGCTTTCCGGTCTTTTACGCCCTGTAAGGTACAGGCAAAGATGTTCTGTTTCCTGGTATTTTCCCTGCCCGGTAGTAGCATAGGTTTTACCAAATTCAAAGAACAGCAGGTCCTCATTTTTGCGGTTCAGGTTGTAGGCTACGCTTTCCAGGCCGGTTTCCAGCATAGAGGGGCGCATTACATCCAGGTCGGCGCTGAGGTTGTTGATCATTTTAACCGTACGCTCCAGCACTTCCGGTGTAAAGTACTTACTGTTGGTGATAGAATTGGTAAATATTTCATTAAAACCGCTGGACGCGAGGTAGCCGGCAATTTTTTCACGTATGCGCTCACGATCCGGTTTGGCGGTAATAGCCGGCGTAATGAGCACCTGGGCAGGAATATCTACATTATCCAGGCCATCAATACGCATAATCTCTTCCACAATATCGGCGGGAATGGAAATATCCGGTTTGCTGTAAGGCACGCCTACCTGCAGGTGGGCCGGGGTTGTTTCCAGTATGTCAAAACCCAGGCTGCTTAATATATTGCTGATCTTTTCTTTGCTGTATTCCTTGCCGCTCAGCTTTTTGATGTAGGTCCAGGTAGCTGTAACGGCTGCTTTGGGCCTGGGCTGAGGGTAAACGTCCACTACTTCGGATGCAATTTTTCCGCCGGCCAGCTCACAAATAAGCGCGGCGGCGCGCTGCAGCACAAATACGGTGTTGGATATATCCACGCCTTTCTCAAACCGGGTGGCGGCATCGGTACGCAGCCCGTGGCGGAAAGAGGTGGCCCTTATGCCGGCAGGACTAAAACAGGCGCTTTCCAGGAATATGTTTTGCGTAATGTCGGTTACGCCTGAGTGCAGGCCGCCGAATACGCCGGCTATGCACATGCCTTCGCTATTGCCGTTACAGATCATAAGGTCTGCGGCATCCAGCTTGCGTTCTTTCCCATCCAGCGTAACAAACGTTGTTCCGGCGGGCAGGTTCTTTACAATCACTTTGCCGCCGGTAATGGCATCGGCGTCAAAAGCATGCAGGGGCTGCCCGGTTTCGTGTAATATAAAATTGGTAATGTCTACTATGTTATTAATAGGCCGTACGCCAATGGCCAGCAGCTTATTCCGCAGCCATTCCGGTGAAGGGGCGGTTTTTACCCCGGTAATGGAAATGCCGGCGTAGCGGGGGCAGGCAGCGGTGTTTTCCACACTTACGCTAATGGCTAGTGGCGCGGCCGCTTTAGGCAGCTCCGGTATTACGGGCAGCTTTACCTGGTAACGGCGGGTATTTTCCAGGTTATTATAATAGGCGCATACATCGCGGGCTACGCCTATATGGCTCATGGCATCCATACGGTTGGGGGTAAGCCCTATTTCGTATACCCAGTCCTGTACGGGCTTAAATATTTCACGGGCCGGGGT
>NZ_DASTRI010000188.1:0-2074 GCF_035761305.1 Chitinophaga sp.
CCAGCAATACCGCCGCCTCATACTGCTCCAGCTCCCGGCGCTTGCGGGCGCTGTAGGCCTGCACCAGCTGCAGCAGCTCGCGGCTCACAGGAATGATCCGCTCCTTGTTGCCCTTTCCCAGCACTTTAATGGTAAGATTACCGGTATCTATATTGCGTTCCTGCAGGTTAATCAGCTCCGATAAACGGATGCCGGTATTATACAGCAGCTCAAAAATCAGGCGGTGGGTATCTCCCTCCAGGTCATCGCTGAAAATAGGCGTGTTTTCCTGGCCCCTGCGCAGACTTTTATTGTCCTCCACGGCCTGCATGCCCTTTTCATCAATAAAACCAGGCAGGCGGCGGCTTATTTTAGGCGCAGCTACCTTTACCATAGGGGTTTGCTTAACCCATCCCTGGCGCACGGCGTACTTAAAAAATGATTTGAGAGCGGATATTTTGCGGTTAACGGTACGGGCCTGCTGCTTCTCAGCCATCAGGGCAGCCAGCCAGGAGCGGATGTGCAAATGGCCAATGGCCGGCAGGTCAGGCACACCGTCGTACTGGGACTGTAAATAATCAAAAAACTGGCGGAGGTCCTGCTCATAGGCAATAGCCGTATGATCGGAATAACGCTTTTCCAGCTGTATGTAAGAGAGGAACCGGGCTACTGCCGGGTGTAAGGGCGGCTTGCTCAAATACAAAAAAATTGATGATTGTAAAGTTATTACAAAACCTTACAATCATCAAGTATTTTGAACGGAAGTACTTATCCGATTAATCTTCAAATTTGCCACTGGCCAACTGCTGCTTGTAAACAGCTTTCAGCACCTGGTTACGACGCTTTACAGAAGGCTTGGTGAAAGATTGACGGGAACGCAGCTGCAGCAGGATGCGTGCCTTCTCAAACTTCTTTTTATACTTCTTGAGCGCCTTGTCAATGTTTTCGCAATCTTTGGAATCGATAATCAACATAATGAAAACTCCTTTAATAATTTTAGGGAGAGCAAAGATAGTACAATGTTTCAATAATACCAAATACAATCAGCCGTACTTCCCGCCACCAGGGTACGCCCCTCCTGCCCCTCCTGTTAAATTGCTGCGCTATTGCGGTGCAACTGCGGAAAAACAGGGTTTTCCCCAGGGAGCTATTGCTGCGCCATTGCTGCGCAACTACTCCCCCCTGCATAAACCCCTACATCTTTTTCACCCTAAAAAAACCGCCTTTATAACCGCACACCAGGCATCGGTATGCACAAATGCACCCTACGCCCGTAAGTTTCCGCCAAGTTGCTTACTTTTAAATACTAAAGTAAATGTTATGTTCACCGGTATCATAGAATCATTAGGAGAAGTAGTGTCCACCAAAAAAGACGGCGGTAACCTGGTTATCAGCATACGGTCTGCGCTCACGCCCGAGCTGAAAGTAGACCAAAGCATTGCCCATAACGGCGTATGCCTTACTGTAACCGGCCTGCAGGAAAATATTTATGAGATAGTAGCCGTAGCAGAAACCCTGCAAAAAACCAACCTGGGCCAGCTGGCCCCCGGGCAGCTGGTAAACCTGGAACGCGCCATGGTATTTAACGGCCGTATAGATGGCCACCTGGTACAGGGCCACGTAGACGGTGTGGGCGAATGCCTGTCTAAAACCCCGCAGGATGGCAGCTGGGAATACCGCTTCCGCTACCCCGAAGGGTTTGCCGCCCTGCTGGTAGAAAAAGGTTCTATTTGCCTTAACGGCATCAGCCTCACTGTTTTTAATGTAACAAACCGGGAGTTTTCCGTAGCCGTAATCCCCTACACTTATCAGCATACCAATATATCGGCCGTAGCACCCGGCGACACTGTTAACCTGGAATTTGACATCCTGGGAAAATATGTAGCCCGGCAGCTGGCGGCTAAAGATTAATTACGAAATGCACAGCATTCATGAATGCCTTTGAAAAGTAATTATGATTATGAATAATTACGAATTATTCAATTACGAATGGATGGAAACGAAGATTAAGCAGGAACCACGAACGCCGTTTGCCTAAACTTTCTTTTCATTAAAACACCTGGCAAATAGCCCGCTGCCCCAATCCGTAATTGAC
>NZ_DASTRI010000189.1:0-3002 GCF_035761305.1 Chitinophaga sp.
GTGCAATGTGCTTACGCCCTGTTCCCCTATGAGCCGCAGTAAACGGTCCGGTGAATAAATATCTTCGTCTTCGCTCAGCACCATTTTACATCCCCAGCACAATGGTAAAAACAGCTCCCACACCGATACATCAAAGGTGAAAGTGGTTTTCTGCAATACAACATCTGCAGTGTTGAACCCATAGGCACGCCACATCCATTCCAGGCGGTTCACCACGCCTTTATGCTCCAGCATACAGCCTTTGGGCTGACCGGTAGAACCGGAGGTGTACAGCACATAGGCCAGGTTGTTTTCTGATAGTTGTATGCCGGGGTCATGGTCCGGGTATTGGTTTTGTTCATTCAGGAAGCGGGCCAGCGCAACTTCATCCAAGCATACCTTGCTGCGGGTGTCGGACCGGATAAAGGATTTGCGTTCTGCAGGAAAGCCGGGGTCTATCGGCACATAAGCACAACCAGCCTTCAGCACCCCCAGCAGGCAAATTACCAGCCACTCGCTGCGGTGCTGCTCCACACATACCAGCTCTTCACGGCCTACACCGTAACTGGTTTGTAAATAGTGCGCCAGCTGGTTCGACAGCTTATCCAGCTGCTCATAGCTCCACTGCTCACCCTTATGCACCAACGCTACAGCGTTGCCGTGGGCAGCTACCTGTTCACGGAAAAGGTCCAGCAGCGTACGACCGGTGGGGTAGGTAACTGCTGTATCGTTGAAGGTGTTCAACAACTGCTGCTGTTCTGTTGAGGACAGATAATCCAGCTCCCACAGCTTACTATCAGGCGCTGTTACTGCTGCCTGTAGCAGCCGCTTATAATGTTCCATTAACCGTTTTATATGACCCTTGTCATACACATCGGTATTGAAATGCACTTCCATTTGCAGGCCTTCCATGGTTTCGGCAAAAGCAAACAGCAGGTCCAGCTTTGCCGGGCAAGGCCCCAGGTCTGTAATATCACCGGCCGTTTCGTCAGTTACCCCATTCACTGAAATGCCTTTTTCCTGCTGGTTCTGCAACACCAGGGTTACATCAAAAATGGGGGAGCGGCTCATATCGCGCTGCAGGTGCAGCTCCTGTACAATTGCATCAAAAGGGTACATCTGGTGCTCATAAGCGCCCAGCGTTACTTCCTTTACCTTTTCCATCAACGACAGGAAACTATCTGTTCCATTGAAACGGGTACGCAGCGCTACTGTATTTACATAAAACCCGATCTGGTCTGCCAGGTCCGCGTGCTCGCGGCCTGCTACCGGGCTGCCGACGATAATATCTTCCTGGCCGGTATAACGGTAAAAAAGTGTTTTCAGCAAGGCAGCCAATCCCATGAAAAGCGTGGTATGCTGTTGCTGACATAATGCAAGCAGCTGTTTTACCTGGCCTTCGGGGATGAGTGTTCTAAAGCCATGCCCGTTATACGTTAACAGCGCCGGTCTTATTTTATCCGATGGAAGTGATAATAACGGCAGCTCGCCGCCCAGCTGCTGCAGCCAGTAAGAACGGTGTTGCTGGTAACGTGCTGTTAACAGCTCCCGCTTTTGCCAGGCCGCATAATCTTTATACTGTATGGCAAGCGGCGGCAGCGCTGCTGCTATACCTTTTTGCAATCCTTCATAATAGCCCAGCACCTCTTTTATGAGCAGGGCCATTGACCAGCCGTCGCTGATAATATGGTGCATGTTGAAATGCAGGATATAACGGCGGGGACCTGTTTTTAATAAGGCGCCTTTCAGCAAGGGCCCTTTTTCCAGGTCAAAGGCAGTAGCGGAATAAGCATCAATGAGGGCCGCCAGCTCAGCGGCTGTTTTATGCGCTGCCTCTTCATATTCCAGGTGAAATGCAACAGCATGTGCCGGCAGCACTACCTGCCTTAATTCGTGCTGCTCATTTTCCCTGAAAACGGTGTGCAGTATTTCATGGCGGCTAATCAGCATTTGTATGGCTTGCTCCAGCAGCGCCTTTGAGTGATCGCCTTCCAACACTTCTGTATTAGGCATGTTATAGGCGCGGGACGCATCTTCCAGCTGGCTTAATATCCATATTCTCCGCTGCCCGTCAGATGCGGCATAGTCTTCCGCTTCCGCTATCCGTGGTATGCCCTGGTAATCATTCTGGCTATTGGCCTGGCTCAGGTACCTGACCAGGAAAGGCTTATTGTCGCGTATCTCCCTGATAATGTCTGCCGTTAATACATCGTCGTCATCGTATTTCAAAACGAGGTCATTATCTGACAAAGACAGGTATATGTTCTTTTCAGACAGCTTCTTTATTAATGCTAACATGATATAGCTATGAATTAAGGAGGCAATAAGGTTTACAATGGCTATTCTTCAAAAAGCTCCAGGGTATCGTTCAGCATTTCCATGCTTACTTCCCCGCTGTTGTCCGGCAGCAGCCTGTTCTCCGGCATATGATCAAAATAATTTTCGGACAGGCTCCTGATATTGGGGCACTCAAAGAAGGTGCTTACTTTCAGCGTGCTGTTGAACGAACGGTTCACCAAAGCCATGATGCGTATGAGCAGCAGTGAGTTGATGCCGATGTCAAAGAAATTATCTTCTATCCCTATCTTCTCTTCCGGCACGCCCAGCACCGAAGCGATAATAGCAGTAAGCCTGGCTTGCGTATCATTCACAGGCGCCACATATCCTGCCCCGCTGTTCAGCCCTGCATGCAGGGGCGCCGGTAACGATTTCCTGTTTACTTTTCCATTGGCGGTAAGGGGCAGCTTGTCCAGCTGTACATAATGCTGCGGCACCATGTAGTCCGGTAAACGTTGCTGTAACCGCTGGCGCAGGCTACGCACATCTATCTCGCCTTCGCCTACCAGGTAGGCTACCAGGTAAGGTTCCTGACCTTCTTCTTTGCGTGCTACCACCACTGTTTCCCGCAGCATGCCGTCCTCCAGCAATGCCTGCTCTATCTCACCCAGCTCTATGCGGTAACCACGGATCTTCACCTGGTCGTCGCTGCGGCCCAGGTACTCAATGGTACCGTCTTCCAGCCA
>NZ_DASTRI010000190.1:0-4837 GCF_035761305.1 Chitinophaga sp.
ACCAGCACTTTGCGTGGCAGCGCCGCAAACCTTCCGGCGCGGAAGGTGCCTTTAAGCACTTTTACAGGTTCAAAGGCAGATAAATAAAACGCGGGATAGCTGCCGGAGATAAGTCCTGCAAAACCCGTAAAGGCCAGCGTAAACAGCCAGAACAGGGGAGCGCTCCAGGGGATGGCCATGGTTTTGTCGGACAGGCCGTTGAAGAAAGGCAGCGACAGCTGCACCAGCAGCAATGCAAGCACAAGGGCCAGGAATGCTACCAGCAGCGACTCGCTGAGGAACTGCGCTACCAGCTGCCGGCGGAATGAGCCGATGGCCTTGCGGATGCCCACTTCGCGGCTGCGTTTTTCGCTCCTGGCAGTAGAAAGGTTCATGAAATTGATGCAGGCCAGCAGCAATACAAACACGCCTATAATACCAATGAGCCATACCATGCTGATACGGCCGCCGGTAGATCTGCCATTCTCAAAGGTGCTGTATAAGTGCCATTTTTCCATAGGGTGCAGCAGCAGCTCCTCCCGTGAAAAGTTGATATGCGGCGTAGGCACATTACGGATCCTGGCATTCACTTTATCAATAGCTGCATGATCATTCAGCTGTACAAACAGCTGGCACATGTGATTGTCCCATTGCGTTTGTGCATTTTTTATCCAGTCTTCTGTGTTATTCACATACCGGCTCCAGGGCATCAGCAGCTTTACATCGTACAGGGTAGTATTGTGCGGCAGGTCGGCATACACACCGGCTACTTTCATGTCGGATTTATTATCCAGGCGCACTAATTTATTCAGGGGATCATCATTGCCAAAAAGCGCCCGGGCCACTGACTGTGCCAGCAATATGGAGGATGGGTCCTGCAGGGCATGGGCATTGCCCTGCAGCATGTTCAGCGTGGTCATAACAGGAAAGGCCTCCTGCGCCCACATACCTGTTTGGGATATTTGTTTGTCGCCCACAGCCAGTATGTGCGCACGGGGGTAAGAGGCCAGGGATATATATTTGAAATCAGCCGCGTAAGTGTGCTGCAGCTCATAACCCATGGGAATAGAAACAGTGGTGCCGGTATATGTTTTACCGTTGTTGGTGGCATTTACCATTACCTGCGCCAGGCGGTGGTAATTGCGGTGATAGGTATTAAATGAAACTTCATCCCATACCCATAACGCAATCAGCAATGCAACAGCCATGCCTGCGGCCAGCCCCACAATATTGATAGCGGCATAAAGTTTACTGTTACGCAAATTGCGCAAGGCTATTTTAAGATAGTTTTTGAGCATTGCAGATGAATTACTTTAACTGGGCGCCGCTAATGGAATGCCATAAAAAAAGGGTGGTGTCGGTTAGTGATATAGATATGTGTAATTTATATATATGTCCGGTTTTGGAACAGGGGTGTTCGGTTTGGGGGATTAGTAATGAGTAATGAATAATGAATAATGAAGGAAGGCAGGGGTAAAATGGCCAATCGGGAACAATTATGGCAGTTGAATGAAGTATTGTCGCGCGGCTAAACCGGAATATCATAGGAGTTATGTATATTTGAGCGTTGGGGCGTAACCTTTATGGGACTTGAATCATACCTATTCCTGGTGAAATTTCAGACACCGGCTGCCGAAGACGCAGTTATTGTATTGTTGGAGGAAGCAGGCCTGGTTTACCTTGAAGGCCGCAGCAGGCGGCAAACAAAGGATAACTACGGCGACCTGTATTTTGAACAACGTACCGGCGAAGGCCTTACAGAGGCTAATGTCCTTATTCCGCCCGGCCATAAAACCGTTGACGAATTTTCTCTCCGGTTTTCCATTTTAAGTCCTCAAACCGTCATTGATCAAACTTTTGCATTTCTTCAAAGACTGAATAACCTTTCAGGGATTAAAGTTTATGATACAGAGATCCGAAACCATATTATGCGGCAGCTCCGGAAAAGCGGAAAAGTTGACCAGCATTTTAAAGGGCTGAGTGCTGAAGAAGATGATGCGATCAATAAGCTTTGTTTCCTGTCATTGAACGCTGACGATTTCAAGAGAAATGAGCTTGAAATCATGAAAAGACAATGGATATTAAACAACACAACAGGCGAAATTATTGAAGGCGGTAATGCAACAATTGACTATCTTGAAAAGAAAGGCCTGTTTAACAGGTTTTGGAAATGGATAAAAAAGGAGCTGTAATAGTCTGCAAACTAAACAACGCCGGCAATGCAATGGAGCAAGCTTAAACATACAATTGAAAGCAGATTTGCGGACAGTATCAGCGGCCGCGTAGAACTTTTTACTACAGCCTATAGGAAGCCCCGTAGTACGGATGGGAGAGGCTGGATTACTATTGACAAAGAGCAGATTGTAGATTTTTGCACTATCAAATCATGGTGGAAATTTGGCGCTTATTATCATAAGGCAACACGAACAAATTGCCTGACGCATCGAGCCACTGAAGACAATGAAAGATCTGCCGGGAAGTTGGCAGAGGAAGGAGAATTTTCAAGGTACGATTTGCATGTTTGCTGTTGGGAGTATTTAAACATGACAGTTGAAGAAGGACTTGAACATAAAAGCCCGATAATTAATTCCTTAGCAGTATTGGATAAAAGATTGGGTAAACGCAGGCTTGCGGCGCTTGATAAGGATAAGCTTCATCCGTTAGCCAAAAGACTGCTCGAATTTCGGTTATCAGCTGAAGGCCTGGAATAAATTGGCATATGGCAAAAGTATAAATATGCTCACTTCGTAACCCTTCCTATAATTTTATGATAATGCGAATTAGCTTTCTTATTGCAATAACAGGCCTTATTTTTATTACAGCCTGCAACGGACAGGTAAATACATCAACCCAACAACCAGAAGACTTACAAATGAGCCACTACGAACTAACACCTGAAACAGCCCATCCCAAAGCGAGAAAATTACTAACTGAAGACTTTTACTGGAGCCCGATTGAAGAAACAGGACCATTTGGAAGTGACGATGGTTCAGACGCTTTTTATGGCTTCAGAGAGTGGCGAATGTCAAATAAAAAAGCCAGCCCGGTAAAATTCATTGAAGAACTGCTGATTAACTGGAATTATCCGGAATTCAATTTAAATGAGCTCGACTCTTCAAAAATCAGGGATTATATTTCAGCCAAAACCCAGCCCGGCAGTCCGGATTTGAGTGACCAAATGCCAGCCATGATGGAGCATTTCAAACAAATGGCAAAAGAAGCCGGAAAAGAATTCGATGAGAACCAGTTTAAAGAAATTATGGCTGCAGCTTCAGACAGTATGGGCGGAACTTATTTGCTTGGAATAGATAACGCAATAATTGCCGTTGGATTTGGACAGTTTGTTTTAGAAGGTAAAATTGATGAAGATATTAAAGTGCTGGCCCAAACAGCCATCAAAAGAGAATTATTACCTGTTCTTACTGACAGGTGGGATGGACCGTATAAAAAAACGCGGATGGAGCAGTTAAACAGCATGCTGAGAGTTATTGACAAAATGAATGAGTAATCCCCTAATTTGGAACAATCATTCCATTATCCTACCTTTGCCTTATCATGGCACGCAACAAAGCATTTGATCCTGAAGAAAAACTGCAGAAAGCCCGTGACCTGTTCTGGGAAAAAGGCTACCACGCCACTTCCATGCAGGACCTGGTAGAAGCCATGCAGCTGAACCGCGCCAGCATTTACGACACCTATGGCGATAAGCATGGCCTGTTCCTGCAATGCCTGGGCAGCTACGCCAAACAGAAGCAGGAGGAGTACAAGGCAGCTGCCGCAGGCGCAGCGTCGCCTATAGACGCCGTGGAGGCCATCATCCGTAAAGCGCTGGAAAGAACGCTGCAGGAAGGCAAAGCCTGTATGGTGGTAAAATCATCTTTTGAGCTGGCAGCAGCGGATAAGGAGGTGAACAACGTTTTACAAAACGACGGCGCCCGGCTGACGGACATCCTGGAGGTGCTGCTCAAAAAAGCGCAGTCGGCCGGGGAGATCAGCAAACAACGCGATGTAAATATGCTGGCCAACTACATTATTGCCAATTTCAGCGGGCTGTGGCAAACATACATTATCTCACAAAATAAAAAGCTGGTAACGCAAATGGCGGAGTTCCTGGTGGAAGTAGTGCGGCAATAACCGTCCTTTTTTTTCTCTTATTTTGGAATGATCGTTCTGTAACTATACTCTTATAACATTCATTATTCAAATCATAACCAATGAAACGTTTAGCGAACAAAACAGCCCTGGTAACAGGAGGGAGCCGCGGTATGGGCGCCGCCATTGCAAAACGCCTGGCCAATGAAGGCGCAAAGGTGGCCATTACCTACGTGAGCGCGGCAGATAAAGCACAGGCCGTAGTAAAGGAAATTGAAGCCGCCGGCGGGCAGGCGCTGGCCATTGCGGCCGACAATGAAAACGCAGATGCCCTCACCGCCGCTGTAAACCAGGCTGCTCAAGCCTTTGGTGGCATAGACATACTGGTGAACAACGCCGGCATATGGATGGCGGGGCCATTTGAAAAACATACCCTGGCCGATTACGACCGTATAATGTCGGTAAACGTGCGCGCCATATATGTAGCCATACAGGCAGCGCTGGCGCACATGCCGCAGGGCGGCCGCATTATCACCATCGGCAGCAACCTGGCCGATAGGGTATGGGCGCCTGGTATGACGTTATACTCCATGAGCAAGGCCGCCCTCATTGGCCTTACCAAAGGCCTGGCGCGCGACCTGGGCGCCAGGGAAATTACCGTGAACCTGGTGCAGCCGGGCGCCACCAATACCGATATGAACCCCGAAAACGGCGACCATTCCGATATACAACGCAGCCTGATGGCCATCCCTAAATATGGCGACGC
>NZ_DASTRI010000191.1:0-29837 GCF_035761305.1 Chitinophaga sp.
TACAACTACGGTTTGGGGGTACAGCTGAGCATTCCCATCCTGCAGTTTGCAAAAATAAGATCACAGGTCCGGCAGCAGGATTTCCTCATCCGGTCCGATGAAGAAAAGCTGAATGAGGTAACGCTGCAGGTCAGGAAACAGGATGAGCTGGCCGATACTACGCTTGGCACCGCATTAATGGTGTCAAAAGAAACTCCGCTATACTATGAGTCTGCCAGTTTCGCATACAAGGCCATGCAGTCCCGCTACGGGTCCGGCCTGGCCAATTTTGCCGACCTTATGCAGGCGCAGTATGCACTCGTAAAAGCGGCAGCTGACAATAAAGCCGCCTATATGGCTGTATGGAAAGCGCTGTTGTATAAAGCTGCTGTGAACGGCGATCTCAATTTATTCTTAAACCAGGTTAATTAGCAAGGTTATGATCCGATTAATAGCGGTTGCGCTGCGTAAGCCGTTGGCGGTGGTGGTGGCCTTTATCGGGATTGTCTTTTTTTCATGGCTCAGTATCAGGAACATGAAAATTGACATTTTCCCCGCAATGGGATTACCCACCATTTATGTGGCCCAGCCTTACGGCGGGCTTTCCCCGGAACAGATGGAGGGGTTTATTACCTCTTACTATGAATACCATTTTTTGTATGTGACCGGGGTAAAATATGTGGAATCAAAATCCATTCAGGGAGCTACGATTATCAAGATACAGTTTAATGACGGTACCGATATGAGCCAGGCAATGGGCGAAGTGGTAGGTTATGTGAACCGTGCCCGTGCCTTCATGCCTCCTGGTACGGTGCCTCCTTTTATTACCCGTTTTGACGCCGGAAGCGTGCCCGTGGGGCAGTTGGTGTTCACCTCTGAAACCCGCTCGCTCGGCGAGATACAGGATCTCGCCTTATTTAAGGTACGGCCCATGTTTTCAACCCTTCCCGGCGTATCTGCGCCACCGCCTTTTGGCGGCAACCAGAAAACGGTGATTATAAAGGTAGACCCCGAGAAAATAAGAAATTATAACCTGTCGCCTGATGAAGTAGTACAGGCCCTGGCTAAATCAAATAGTATTACGCCTGCTGGTAATATCAGGGAGGGCGATAAAATGTTGATCACTTCTCAAAATGCAGTGGTGGAGAATGTGAAGGAGCTGGAGAATGTGCCCCTGAAGCTGGGTGCAGGTGCGGCGGTGTATGTAAGGGACATCGGCAATGTGGAGCTGGGGTCTGATGTAACTACCAGCTATGCGCTCATCAACGGAAAACGGTCGGTATACATCCCCGTTACCAAACGTGCCGATGCCGCCACCTGGGATGTGGTGCAAAGGGTAAAAGCAGCTTTGCCGGATATGCAGGCGGCGGTTCCGGATGATATTAAAGTAACGTATACGTTTGACCAGTCGGGATATGTGATTAATGCATTACGGAGCTTAACTGCAGAAGGGGTGCTCGGCGCCCTGCTGACAGGGTTGATGGTGCTGTTGTTCCTGCGGGATCTGCGGGGCGCGTTCATTGTGGTGATTACTATTCCGCTGGCGCTGTTGTCAGCCATTATATGCCTGAGAATTTTCGGGCAAACGCTGAATGTAATGACGCTGGGCGGGCTGGCGCTGGCCATCGGCATCCTGGTGGATGAATCGACCGTAACGATTGAAAACATACATCATCACCAGGAACTGGGAAAATCAAAAGCAAAGGTCATATGGGACGCCTGCCGGGAAATTGCGCTGCCCAAGCTGCTGATCCTCCTTTGCGTGATCGCCGTATTTGTGCCGGCCCTGTTTATGACAGGCATTCCGGGATCTATGTTTCTGCCTTTATCGCTGGCAGTTGGTTTTGCAATGATCGCTTCTTTCACACTTTCCCAAACGGTTGTACCTGTTTTTGCGCACTGGTTGCTGAAAGACCGCATCCACACCGGGGAAGTTAATGCCACCAGGCGATTTAACCGCTTCAGATTGCGTTATGAGGAATGGCTGAAAGGGTTTGTAAAAAAAGCATCCTGGGCTACACCGCTGTATTTGATACTGGCGTTTGGTATAACGGTCGCTGGGTTTTACTTCCTGGGTACTGAGATATTCCCGAAAACCGATGCCGGCCAGGCACAGGTAAGGTTAAGGTTACCCGCGGGTACCCGTGTGGAAAGAACAGAAACGGCCACCCAGCAATTATTACATCTGGCCGATAGTATTACCAACGGTGGGGTAGAGATCAGTTCTGCTTTTGTTGGCGTGCAGCCTTCCAGCTACCCGGTGAACCTTATCCATCTCTGGACAAGCGGACCACATGAATCGGTGACAAAGATAAAATTGAAGAAAGAGGCCGGTATTGCCATTGAAACGTTTAAAGAAGCACTGCGGAACGCCGTAAAAAAGGATATGCCCGCAGCAACGCTTTCCTTTGAACCGGGGGACATGGCAGAGCAGGTAGTGAATATGGGAACCGCCAACCCCATTGAGATTGCTGTCATGGGAAAAAACCTTTCCCAAAGCTGTAAGATAGCCGGCGACCTGGATAAAAAACTACAGGGAATTTCCTACCTGCGGGATGTGCAGATTGCCACGCCGCTGGAATATCCCGGTGTTAAGCTGGATATTGACAGGGTAAAAGCAGGTCAGCTGGGAGTAACCGTTGACCAGGTTACCAGGTCAATGGTAGCCGCTACTTCTTCCAGCCGCTTCACGCAACCTAACTACTGGCTTGACAAAAACACCGGTACCGCTTACCAGGTACAGGTAGAATACCCGCAATACCGTGTTAACAGCGCCGATGAGCTGGGCCTGGTGCCGGTGACGGCAGGTGCCGGCAACCCTGTTTATCTGCGGGATGTAGCTACTGTTCAAAACACAACATCGCCCGGTGAATATGACCGTATTAACCAACAGCGGTACATTACCATTACGGCGAATATTTACAAAAAGGATGCAGGTACTGCTGTAAAGGAAGTGAAAAGCGCTATTGCTTCATTAGGCGGGCTTCCGCAGGGCGTGAAAATTATGCTGCGGGGCCAGGCAGACCTGCTTGCCCAAACAATGAATGAGCTGGAAACAGGGCTATTGATTGCGATTGTAGTGATCTTTTTAATGCTCACAGTGAACTTCCAATCGTTCCGTTTATCGCTGGCTGTTTTATCGGTTATTCCGGCCGTAGTGGCGGGTGCGCTGCTGATGTTGCTGATAACGGGGCAATCATTGAACATTCAATCCTACATGGGTACGATCATGGCAGTGGGCGTGGCAGTGGCCAATGCAATACTGTTGATTACCAATGGTGAATTATTCCGGAAACAATCAGCCCCCGGTTATGCTGTAACGGGCGCCGGTAACCGTTTACGTCCTATACTCATGACCAGCATGGCTATGATTGCGGGCATGATCCCGATGGCTATCGGCTTTAGTGAAGGAAGCGACCAGATGGCGCCGTTGGGCATTGCTGTTATTGGCGGCCTGCTCTTTTCCACGGTTAGCACCCTGGTTTTCCTGCCGGCCATTTACACCGGTATAATGGGCAGGAAAGCATACCATAGTCCGTCGCTTCACCCGGAGGACAAGGAAAGCAGGTATTATGAAGCAAACAATCATCAAACTGATCTTCTATAAAAGTTACACCATGGGATTTTCTTATGCTATCATAGGACTGGCATCGCTAGCGGTTATGTTGATGGCCTGCCGGCAAAACAACGGCGGCAAAGAAACGGCAAAGAAGGCGGGTGCTGACTCGGCGGCCGCTTTCCTGCTGCGGAAAGACACCGTTAATAAGCAGGTTACGTTTCCGGCTGAACTGGTTCCGCTGGAACGGGCGGAGATTTTTGCAAAGGTAAGCGGGTATGTAGGTACGTTGAAAGTGGACATTGGAGATAAGGTAAGCAGGAATCAGCTGCTGGCGGTGCTGGAGGCCCCGGAAACGGTTGCCAATTATTCGCAGGCTAATGCGGATGTGCAAACCGCCCGCTCTAAATACCTCGGCAGCCTGGATGCCTATAAACGGATTGTGAACGCCGCAAAGGTGGAGGGAACGGTGGCCGCCGGGGAGCTGGAAAAGGCCAGGAGCCTGATGATGGCGGATAGCGCTGCGCTGAATGCTGCCCGGTCGAAAACAAATGCCTTTGCGCAGCTGAAAAACTATCTTACTATCCGCGCCCCGTTTAGCGGCATCGTTACACAAAGGAATGTAGATCCCGGTACATTGGTGAGCGCCGGCAATCCCAGGCCGTTGCTGGTAGTGGAGAATATAAGTACGCTTCGTTTACGGGTGCCCGTACCTGAATCCTATACAGCTGCCGGCATGGAAACCCCTACCATTCATTTTACCGTGGATGCGCAACCCGATGTAACGTATCAGGCGGTATTGTCGCGTAAAGCCGGCGCCCTGAACCTGGCTAACAGAACTGAAACATGGGAGTTTCTTTTTAAAAACAGTAACAACCAGCTGAAATCAGGCATGTTTGCCAATGCCGTATTGAACCTGGGCCGGAAAGCCCCCACCTTCCTGGTGCCGGCATCGGCGGTAGCTACCAGCCTGGAAAAGCATTTTGTGATCCGGCTGAAAGATGGAAAAGCGGAATGGGTAGATGTTCGTAACGGTATCAGCGTGGGAGATAAGATGGAGATATTTGGGAATCTATCCGAAAACGACACTTTACTCATGCGGGCTACGGACGAAATAAAAGCAGGAACCGCCCTTGTGCCGAAGCTCCCGGAGCCGTAGCGGCCCGGGAGGTTACGGCTCAAATCTCCGCTCGTCTGCATACCAGTTTATTCCTTTTTCCCGGTGTACCGGGATAAATGTGAACATCCACTTGGGAGGAACCTGCCAGTCAAGATCAGGATTGAATTTGCCCATCGGAAGTTTTACCAGTACATTGTTCCAGCCTCTTTTAACTTTAACGGTCGCCGGAGGCCTGTAATAAAACCCTTCATTCACCATGGGCTCTTCCAGTTTACCGGATGCGCGGCCCGGGAAAGCCCATTGCGGAGGCGCCAGTAGCGCCCCGTTGATCCATAATTTACTGTTCATATAGTCCCATGCTCCTTTGGAAGGAGTAGCATCGGCGCCGGACCTGGACAGATCTTTAAAATCCGCCCATAATTGTATAACCGTATCGGCGTTGCTCCAGAATCGCGTATAGGCATACCAGGTAGTGTTTTCCCTGGGCTGCTCAAGCCAGGCTTTAACAGCAGGCCCGTGGGTATGCCATAACCATACTGTTCCGCCTGTGGCCAGTACCGCCGCTGTAGAATCCTTCAGCGATACGCCTTTCATTTCCGGCCAGTAAGAGGTGTTTAAGCTGCCATTGTTATCAAACGGGCCAAATAAATGCCATTTGATATGCGTTTGTTTTACGTAGTGAAACGGCAGCTGTGCAAAATATTTCCGTTTGTGGTCGGTTAGCCGCTTTTCGAATGCCGCAAACGCTTTTGCCCTGGCAGAGGAATCGGGCCCTATGCTGAATACTACGCCAGGGTAACCGCCGCCGCGCCAGCTGCGTTCAGAAAAAGCCAGCATAGCAGGATAAACCGGGTTCATATTTACCAGGTCTGACTCCTGCTGTACCCGCCGGTCGGCCCATAAACAAAACTCAGCGCCTAACAGGCTGGCGTTGCCATGAGGTTTCCCGCCTATCTGCCGGTTGAAAATAGTCACCACGCTGTTTAAGGGATCCATGTCGCTGATGTACAGGAACCGGGAGTCTATATACCGGATGGCATGTTTACCGGCATCTTTATTTTCTTCTTCTTTCCATAACTGGCGGATGGTGTGTTCATCATAATTGCCGCCGGGCGCCCATCCGATCACTTCCTTTTTATATTGCCGGATGAGCTGCGTAACCGCGGGCAGGAACTGCGCATTGGTTATTTTAACCTCGTCGGCGCCAATGTGCAGGTAGGGTATATCATAAGTGCTGCATATCTCACGGAGAATGTTTTTCACTATTTCAGCACCTTCCCGGCTTTGCATATCTACTCCCATTGCCCGGGTAAATGCCTTACTATGCCCTGGCATATCTATTTCAGGCACCAGCGTAATATGCCGGTCCTTACAATACCGGATCAGCTCCTTCATCTGCTCAATGCTGTAGTACTTTCCTTTATTGCGTTGCATGCTCGCAGCAGCCGTTAGCCGGGGATATTGTTTTACCTGCAGCCGCCACGCCACATCTTCTGTAAGGTGAAAGTGGAAAACATTTAATTTGTACCGGGCCATTTTATCTATTTGCTGCTTTAGCAGGTCCGGTGACTGGTAATTCCGGCCCACATCCACCATATATCCCCGCCATCTGAACGCGGGGTAATCTACAATGGTGCAGCCGCTTACCAGGTCATTATCATCAATCAGCTGTGAAAGTGTTTGTATGCCGTAAAATATTCCATGAGCCGTACCGGCGGTAAGTACAATGCGGTCATGCTTCACCTCAAGCTGGTAGGCTTCGGCGGATTGCCGGCCGGGTACTACGGTACCCGGCCTTAATTCAATAGTATATGCTTGGGGCATTGCGGCCGGTGCGATGCGTACGGTATTCCCTTTTTCAGCAAGCAACTGTTGCAGGCGTACTGCTTCTTTTTTGAAAGAGGTGTCCGTGAAAATAATCGCCGTGCATTTGTGCAGATCGAACTTATCCGGGCTCCATTGCAATGATTGCGGTAATGGAATAATGGATGGTTCCTGTTGCCGGCCATTTGCACACAGAACATTAAAGGTCAGCAGCAAGACGCAAATGGTTTCCCTGATGCGTATATGGCACAGCGATGGTTGTTTCCATATCGTGTTCATTTTCAATATTAAAAAAATATTTTGATAATATTGCGCCATTTACAATTGGCATGCGGCTTCCGAACTTTGAAACAGTATTGGACACCATTTATTTTACACTACCGTTTTTACCTTTTTTTTTGGGGGCAAACGGGGTAAGGGCCTGTTTCCATATATCAATTGCACCGGCCATTTCTGTTTCATCTAAAGAACAGTAACCGATGCGTATGAAGTCGTGTGGCCTGGAAATATTAGGCTGGAAAAAATAATTACGGCCATCACTGATCTTTAATCCCAGCTTTTCTGCATTCAGGGCAACCGCGCTGGCACTTATATTCTTGCTGTAAGTTGCCCAGATGGCCAACCCGCCGTTCGGTCGCTCAAACGTTAAATAATCCTGCAGGTGCTCCCGGAGCAACCGGCAGGTATTTTCCAACCGCCCTTGATAAACCTTATGCGACTTTTTGATGTGCCGGGAGATCTCACCGGCGCTCAAAAGTTCGGCGGTCGCTTCTTCCAGCAACTGTTCACCTTGCCGGTCTATTAATTTACGAAGGGCAGCGGCTTCGCTTATTACCACTTCCGGCGCCACCATAAACCCGATCCGGATGCCGGGTGCAATGCTTTTGCAAAAGGAACCTACATAAATAATATGTCCAGCCGTGTCCAGGCTGGCCAAAGGCAAAAGGGGGCTGCTTGTAAAGTGGTAATCAAAATCATAATCATCTTCAAGCAATGCAAACCGGTACTTGCGGGCCAGGTTCATTAGCCGCATGCGCCGCTCTGCGCTTAAAGTAACGGTGGTAGGCCGGTGGTGATGCGGGATAATATAGATCATCTTGGGTACCTTCTTTTTACACAGCTGCTCAATCCTGTCTACATCCATGCCCTCTTTATCTACCGGGATAAATACCAGATTAGCTCCTGCCAGCTTAAAGGCTTCATTGGCGTCCAAATAGCCAGGTTCCGGTACAAATACAGTGTCCCCGGGACGAACGAGTAGCTGCGTGGTTAAATAAATGGCCATCTGCGTCCCTTTAGTTATCAGTATTTCTTTTTCAGTAACCTGCATCCCCCTGGTCTTGTTTAAAAATTTAGCCAGTTCAACCCTGAGATGATAAGAGCCCTGCTCCGGGCCATACATGAGCAATCGATTTGTTAGGCGGCTCTTTCCAAACCTCCTGTATTCCCGCACCAGCTGCTCAATAGGCGCAATTCTGGGATCAGGAAAGCCGTCATCAATTTTATACAGGGGCGTTGGCATTCCCGGGGTAATGATTTCCACATTTGGATCTATCCTGGTTGTTCCGTTAGAAGGCCGTTTTATGATCAATGGATAACCGGGTTGCCGGCTTCGTGTTAATTTTTTGCTATTTGGGTTGATGGCATGAGCCGAAGTATCAGGCAGGTGGCTCGAAACATAAACGCCGCTTCTTTCCCTGGTTTCCACCCAGCCCTGCGCGCCCAATTCCTCGTAAGTAGCCACCACCGTTTTACGATTGAGTTTAAGGCTTTGCGCCAGTTCACGTGAAGAGGGGAGCGCCTGCCCTGGTTTCAAAACGCCACGGCAAATCAACTGGATAATTTCCGATTCCAATTGCAGGTATAAAGGACTATGCTGCCCGTCTTTTTTAAATGAAATTTCAAGGAACTTTTTAATCATAACTGGACCCCTGTATATTTTGAAATTGGACCATCAAGGTAACCAAATTAGAACATAATTTTATCCTGACATTCAATAGAATCATACTTGCAACTTTAAATATTGAGATCACGCTAAAGGCAGGCATGATCAGTATTAACGCTAAAAACAAAAAAATGAAAACAGTAGTGTATGGCAACACCGTTTTATTAAACAGGTGTTTCCTGGTGAACAAAAAAGGAGGTATGCTATGAAGGCGATTGTTGTAACAGACCAGGCTGCGGGAACAGCCGGAATGAAGCTGATGGAACGGCCCGAGCCGCAGGGGCTTGGCAGCCTCTCGGGCGCGAACTACGGCGATGTTGTTGTTCGGGTTCATGCATCGGGATTTACCGGGGATGAGCTGTCGTGGCCTTCGACCTGGATCGACCGCTTAGGCCGTGACAGGACGCCTTCGATTCCCGGCCACGAATTGGCCGGAGTAGTCACCGCGCTTAGTTACGGAACAACCGGGCTGTCGGTAGGACAGCGGGTGTTCGGCCTCACGGACTGGACCCGCGACGGCACGCTGGCGGAGTATGTAGCGGTTGAGGCGCGCAACCTTGCGCCGCTGCCGGGCGACGTTGATTTCACAGTAGGCGCGGCCCTCGTAATGCCGGGCCTGACTGCGTGGCAGGGACTGTTCGAACACGGCCGCCTTCGCGTAGGGCAAACGGTGCTCGTGCATGGTGCGGCAGGTGTAGTTGGTTCAATGGCAACCCAGCTTGCACGTGATGCCGGCGCATATGTCATCGGCACCGGACGTGCTGCCGCCCGTCAGGCAGCGCTCGATTTCGGCGCGCAGGAGTTCGTTGACCTTGAGAACGATACCCTGGAAGATGTTGGTGCAGTTGATCTTGTTTTCGATGTCCTCGGCGGAGAAATTGTGAAGCGTTCTGCAGGCTTGATTCGCGCCGGGGGAACGCTGGTGACCATCACCGGCCCGACTGAAGCGCGGCCCGTTGATGGCCTGACGGTTGATTTCGTTGTTGTACCCGACCGCATTCAATTGAGTGAGCTTGTCCAGCGGGTGCGGGAAGGACGCCTGCGCACGAACATCGGCGACATTGCTACGCTCGACGACGCCGTTGCCACCTTCAATTCAACCAGGCGGGCCAAGGGAAAGACGATCATCCGCATTCGCCCGTAAGGGCCCGGAGAGGCCGGGCGGTTATGGCCGCTTCATGGAAAAAACCGTTCTAAAATCAAATATCATGATACGGTTGATCGGGTGTACGTTAACCACGTTACGTATGTATATCAGGAGAAAAGGATGGGATATTACAGACATACATTGTTCGGTAAACATGTTGCAGGAGGTTGAACCTTTCAAGACTTCGATTTTCAGAACGGTTTCGTTTGGCCAGCCGGTGACGGATGACCAAAGGGAAAGGCTGCTTTGGGTAGCAAAAAATTGCCCGGTTGCTAAATTGTTACAAGGTGAGATCGTGATAGACACACATCTGTCCGGCGATACTTCAGTACCCGCAGGCACGGGTAACTACCCACCATCAGATGCAGAATCTATCCAGACAACTGAAAATTACTCCTCGCAGCTATGAGGATAAAGAAAGGTTATACAAGTAAGGGTTTTCCAAAGCCACTCTGCTGCACCTCCTCTTTTTTAACGATACTTCATATATGACATCAATAGACGCAGATGAATACAGGCTTAAAATGGAAAACAAAGATTTTTATCTGGACGTTATCCAGGGCCTGGCACAAGTTCCAAAAAGGCTATCGTCAAAATACTTTTACGACAAAAAAGGGGATGATCTCTTCCAGGAGATAATGGTGTCGCCGGACTATTATCTTACAAGATGTGAAATGGAGATCTTTACCTGTCAAACAAAAGACATTGCAGATAGTCTGACGAGGCAAAAATTAGATTTTGAATTAATCGAATTGGGCCCCGGTAATTGCGCTAAGTCTGTTTACCTGTTACAGGCCCTTACTGCGGCAGGTGTATCGTTTAATTACATTCCTGTCGATATATCTGAGAATATAATTTGCGCGTTGCAATCCTTCCTGCCAGCTAAGGTTCCGGGTTTACGATTTAATGGATTGGTAGGCGATTACTTTAACACGCTGGCATCTCATTGCTTATTTACTGAAAGGCGGAAGGTTGTGATGTGTTTAGGCGGTAATATCGGCAATATGACGATAGCAGAAAGCAACCAGTTCTTTAAAAAACTACGTGGCTATTTACAGCCTGGCGATCAGTGTATCATAGGGTTTGATCTCGTCAAGCATCCTGCTGTTATCAGGCGGGCGTATGATGACGGGAAGGGGCTTACCCGGGAATTTAATCTAAACCTGTTGAATAGAATTAACCGGGAACTGGAAGCGGATTTCAGGATTGACCAGTTTGAACATTATTGCAGCTATGATCCGCTGACGGGCGCAGCGAAAAGCTATCTTGTTTGTTTAAGCGATATGGTGGTGCATCTACCCGGCGCCGAAATTCCTTTTGAGAAAAATGAATGTATATGGACCGAAATATCGCAGAAATATTCAAAAAATCAGGTTCGCCAAATGGCGATTGATAATGGATTTATCCATACTGCAGAATTTTTAGATAGCAAATTGTGGTTTATGGATGCAATCTGGACAGCCGTTTAAGTATTATTCACATTCAAACGACAATAAATGCAAAAGAATCTCCGGGAATTATCAAATACCATGAATGAGATGGTAACAAATGGTCAGCTTGTTGATGCCGCTGAAAAGTATTACGCGCCCAATATCAGGACTGTCGAATTTGACGGCAGGGTTACGGAGGGAAAGCAGGCAGCTATGAAAAAGCTAAACGACTTTGTGGGGTCAATTCAAAAGGTAAAGGAAATTTCGCTTCTCCGGTCGGTGTCGGATGATAATGCTTCTTTTTCAGAATACGTTTTAAATTTCGAAATGAAGGACGGAAGTGACATCTATTTGCATGAGATAGTCCGCTCATTATGGGAAAACGGGCAAATTGTAGAAGAGCGGTATTTCAAAGGATAGCGGAAGACATGCTCACCGGAAGAAGAAAAGCAAGCCGCGATGAAGATCATTGATGAAATGCAAAAATCAACTAAGACAACAACAAAGGGCGGCATTATATCATCCTGCGTGTTAAAACAATGGGGAAAAAAGAAAAAGGCTTGAAGTCATTGATTTTCAAGCCTTTTGTGTGCCCAGAACTGGATTCGAACCAGCACGCCCTTGCGAGCGCTGCGACCTGAACACAGTGCGTCTACCAATTTCGCCATCTGGGCAACCGTGTTAGGGGCAGCGAAGGTAAGCATAGAATTTATTTTTACAAACTTTTGTTTAAAAAGAAGTTGTTCGGGTTACCTTATTCGTAAATTCGTTATGCAAATCTCCCCTTAAAACAAACGTCATGATAAAGTGCAGGCTGATCATCACCCTTGCCATGTGCTGGATTGCTGTAGCGGCTTGTTCCCAGTCCCCGGTGGTTTTTGCCGGCAGCACGCCCTGCGCTGCAGCCAGCCCTCCTTTGCCTGGCATTCCTGTAAATACGCCCTGTGAGCTGATCAGGTGGGAGCTTACGCTTTACAGCGATACTTTTAGCCTGCGCTGCGCTTACGGCCTGCCGCAACAGGGCGCCACCGGTCTTACAGGGGGCGGAACTAAACTTATCCTGCATGGGAAGTGGACAGCGGAAAAAGGAGTGGTCCCCTACAGGAACGCTGTCATTTATCGTTTAACAGATGCTGCAACGAATAAGGAAATTGCTTTCTGGAAAGTAAATGATAAGGTGCTGCACCTGCTGGATGCAGGCGGTCGCCTCATGGTCGGCAGCGCAGCATGGAGCTATACGTTGAACCGTATTAAATAAGCACGTATGAAACGTTTTTTGTCAGTGCTCTTCTTCCTTGCAAACGGCCTGCTGATAACTGCCGTTAGGGCGCAAACCGCTCCTGCGCACAATAAGCCTTTCCAAACCATTACATACCACCCCATTCCTGCCGGCCCTTCTGTATTCGGCGTTTTCGAAGGCCGGCCGCCATGCCCGGTGCTGGCCCGCCAGCTGCATTTGTTAACAGATGCTGATTGCGTTAAATTAAAGATGAACATTGTGTTTTACCGTAATCCTGCTACGCTTAAACCCGACAGCTTTGTATTGTCCATTGTTGGAAGCGGCGATGTGGTAAAGCAGGAGGGAGGATCGTACCGCTACCAGGAGATCCGCGGCCAGTGGAGCATTGTAAAAGGCCGGCCGCCTTACCCGGCTATGGAAATTTACAGGCTAATGCCCCACAACGGTGGTACAACCCTTAACCTGCTCAGGGGCGATGAAAATGTGCTTTTTATCCTGGACCAGCACAACGCTGTAATGGCCGGTAACCCCGATTTCAGCTTCACACTGAACAAGGTTGAGCTGGTGCCAGGCAAACAGCTGCCATAAAAGGCGGCGCATGCCCCCTGCGGCCGCCCACATATATAAAAATCTGAATTTTCGCAGTACCTTCGGCCGGCTACGGCTAAACGAATAAACTATCCGTGAATAAACAATAGCACATGCATTTACTTTTAGAACAGGTTTGTAATACCAGGAAATTCACCAATTCAAAAGGAGATATAGTAGAAGTACATTCCGAAACACCCCTGGGGCAGTGTGCATTTCTGCAAAGTATAATAAAAGACAACCATTTTAAAACATCCGTAGAAGTAGGGCTGGCATACGGCACCTCTACGCTGGCAATAGTAGATGCCATTGCTGCTAACAATGGCCATGCTGTAGCAATTGACCCGGCTGAAAACAGCTACTGGGGCGGAAATGGCCTGGAGCTGGTTAAACAGGCCGGCTATGAAGGCCGCCTTGATTTTTACGAAGAGCAATCCCATACAGCGCTGTCCCGTTTTCTGGCCGAAGGGAAAAAATTTGATTTTGCTTACGTAGACTCCACCAAGCTAACAGACTGGCTGATGGTTGACTATTTCCTGATCGATAAGCTTTTGGAAGCCGGCGGTGTACTGGTGTTCGATGATGTTAATTACCCCTCTATACGCAAGCTCGTCAGGTATATTGCGCAATTGCCGCATTATAAAGTGTATGGCAACTGGCCTGCCAATAAACAAAGCTCCGCAATAAGGAAGATCATAAAAAACTGGCTCACACTCGGCGCTAACGATGGAATAACGGTAAAAGATTATAAATTAGGGATCTATACGCGGTGTGTTGCCCTGCAGAAAATAAAAGAGGACGAGCGCCCGTATGACTGGCATGTGAAGTTTTGAGTTTATTGGTCAGGGCGTTTCCCCTTCCTGCTTTGCTGCTTGGGTAATTTCTTTTTAATTTCCTTTATATCGGCAAGATCCTGGCTGCGACCGGCTGCTTCCTTATTCTTAAGGAAATCCTGTAAGCCAATGAAGAAGATTTCAAGCCCATCATCCAGCGTTATCTTTTGACGGTTTGGTGCCGCTTCAGTGAACTCAACGCCATCAATATTATTAAGAATATCAATTCTCAGGGGTGGATAACCAATCTGCGTAATATATCCCGGTTGTAAAAAATCCTCTTTGCTGAAGTCTAAGGCGCCCATGCCAAATTCATCAAGCACCTTTAACATTCGTTCCGCATTGGCTGGTGAAATGTTTATCCAAATATCAAGATCGCCTGTATGACGCGGCTTACCATGCAATGCTAAAGCATAACCGCCTACCACCATATATTCTACCTGGTGCTTGTTTAGCAGCTTTACAAAGTCTTCAAAGTCCTCAGCTAAAATCATAACTTTAAGGCCTTTCTCCTGACGGCCGTTTTATCAATCCGGGCGTTCTTTCTTAAAGATTGGGTAACAATAAATGTAACTGCCTCAATCCTTTTACTAAAGGGTTGTTTAAACCAATATTCAACATCATGAGCGGCTTCGTTCGCTTCATGCATTGCAACCTTCCGCACAACCGGTGCTATCCTTCGCTTTGTATCAACGGAAGACAGTGTCTTTTTAGGTTGTGTAATTATATTTTTACGTTCCACGCGAACCTCCTTATTTTCAAAGGGAACCTTTCCCTTGCTCAGGTAATTATTGAGCGTGTTATAGTTGTATTGTGGATAGCTCAGGCAAAAGTTTTTCAGGTTTGAAAAGACTTCAAATGGTTGCTCAGGTCTATCCTTCCAATAAACTACTACTACTCTTTTATTCGTTAAATACACATCCGGCATGCGCCAAGTTAACAAATATTCTCTATATATTTGTCATTTAAGGTTGAAAATGCATATAATGAATGCCAGTATACACGATGTGCGTATCTCATGTATATCCTGGTAGTTACGTAGTACTGACTGTCATAAAGCGGATCTAAATAAACCGGCTTTGGTGCTGATTGGCTTTGTTGTTAAATTTATATCTGGCAGGTACCCTTACTGCCGGATTGAACCCAAACCATTTTACATTATGAAATGCGCGCCCATTGTTTTTACGCTTTTATTGTTCATTTCCCATCGCTCCTTTTCCCAGGATCCCTGGAAGCTTACGGCTGCCAAAATCACCCCATCCGGCTATTACGGTATTACGGTTGCCAATGGTATAACCGGTATTGTATCGTCGCCCGAACCCTTTAAGGTAAAAGAGGTAGTGCTGGCAGGCGCTTATGATCTCTATGGTCGCGGCCGCGTCAGTAATTTTCTTCGCAGCTTTAATTTGCTGAACATGTACCTGGAGGTAGACGGGCGCCGCATTGAAGCCAAAGATGTTTCAGGTTTTAAGCAGGAGCTTGATATGCGGCATGCCGCCTTTACCGCCTCTTTTGAGTATGGCGATAAAGCCACTGTTACCTATACCTATTATGCACTGCGCCACCTGCCGTACACCGTATTGATGGATGTAAGCATTACCCCTAAAAAAGATATATCCATTACCGGTGCAAGCGTAATGGAAGCGCCCGACGCCTTAAAAGACGTACAGAATTATTACAATGAAATTGACCGCCCGCATGTAGTTATCAGCCTGCTAACATCCACTGCCAGGTCGCCAACCGGTAAGCTGCTGATGTGCGCTTCCAATACTTTCCTGTTCAGCGAGCCGCATGGCCAGGAGCCCCGCGTGATCCATGAAATGTGGGACAACAATATGCACCTGATGAAGTTTTCAAAAACAATCAGGGCAGGCAAAAGCTATCGCTTTTCCATTGTAGGCTCTTCGCTTACATCTGCCCATCATGACGATCCCCTGAACGAAGCAGAGCGGTTAACAATTTATGCAAAGCTGGAAGGGCGCGACCGCTTGCTGCAGCACCATCAGCAAGCGTGGGACAGCCTCTGGAAAAGCGATATTATAATTGACGGCGATCCGCAGGCCCAGCAGGATGTGCACAGCATGATGTATCATCTCTACTCCTTTGTTCGTGAAGGAACTGCCTATTCCCCTTCGCCAATGGGGTTAAGCGGCCTTGGTTATAACGGCCATGTTTTTTGGGATGCCGAGCTTTGGATGTACCCCGCATTGCTGGTGCTTCATCCTGAGCTGGCAAAGAGCATGATCGAATACCGCTATCAGCGGCTGGAAGCAGCAAAACGGAACGCATTCGCCAATGGCTTTAAAGGGGCCATGTACCCCTGGGAAAGCGCAGGAACCGGTGTGGAGGAAACGCCGGTATGGGCGCTGAGCGGGCCGTTTGAACATCATATCACCGCAGATGTGGCCATTGCCGCCTGGAACTATTATGCCGTAACGCAGGATAAGGAATGGCTGCGTGAAAAAGGCTACCCGGTTTTATCTGCTACAGCCGGCTTTTGGGCAAGCCGTGTTGAAAGGAACGGACCTGGCCATTATGATATAAAGAATGTGGTAGCTGCAGATGAATGGGCCGAGAATGTAGATAACAATGCTTTCACAAATGCAGCCGCCAAAGCAAACCTGCAGTATGCAACGGCAGCCGCGAACATCCTGGGTATTAAGCCCGATCCGGATTGGGCCACGGTGGCCGCCAACATTCCCATATTAAAGATGGATAACGGCGTTACACAGGAGCATGCCGCATACCATGGCGAAGGTATCAAACAGGCAGATGTGAACCTGCTTGCATATCCTTTAAAAGAAGTTACGGATCAGAAGCAGGTGCAAAAAGACCTGGCGTATTATGAAACAAGGGTGCCGGACGAAGGTACGCCCGCCATGACGCAAGCGGTTTTTGCCTTGTTATATGCCCGTTTGGGAAATGGCGATAAGGCTTATCACTGGTTTAAAGCAGCCTACCTGCCCAATCTGAACCCGCCGTTCCGGGTGATTGCAGAAACAAAAGGCGGCACCAATCCTTACTTTGCAACAGGCGCGGGCGGCTTGCTGCAGGCAGTATTAATGGGTTTCGGCGGACTGGAGATCACGCCTCATGGCATCACACAAATCAAATCAGCCCTGCCGCCCGGCTGGAAAAAGCTAACCATCACGGGAATTGGTGTTGAGCATAAAACCTTTACTAAATAATTTTCCTGGCAGGGTAAGAACCCCGGGGAGCAAAACATCTGTTCATTCAAATGTGGTGAGCCCGGAATTTAGTAGCTTACGCCGGTGAATAAACCATTGCTTATTATCATCACCGGAAGGCCCGGATCAGGTAAGTCTACCCTGGCCAGGCAGGTGAGTGACACGGTAAGGTGCCCGCTGGTTTCCAGGGACCAGCTAAAGGAAGGGTATATCCGCACCGCCCGGCTACCCCATAATGCGCTGCCTGAAAATACCAACAGGAATGTTTCCGGTGCTTTCTTCCAGGTGCTTGCATCGCTTGCAGGCGCGGGCATTTCAGCGGTTGCGGAGGCGGCCTTTCAGCATACGGTCTGGGAAGCAGGACTGGCGCAGCTGGAAGAAAAAGCAGGTATCGTGATACTGTTGTGTAAGGTAAGCCCTGACCTTGCCCTGCAAAGGTTTAACAACCGGTTACTGGCAGATCCGGAAAGGGAAAAATTTCATGGTGACCAGGATGTGCGCTTCGATGAAGGGCTTAAAAAATTTATAATTGAATATAAGCCGCCCGGACTGCCATACCCCACCCTTGAAGTTGATACCACTAACGGCTATACGCCGGGCATGAACGCCATTATGGATTTTATTGGGATCCTGTAAGGCAAATTCCATGGTTCCATTGATGTTGTTTCCTGCAATGCGCCAACACCCCCGGGAAGGAGAAAATACTTGTTGCTTTTATTATATATTTGATGCCGGTAAATCCCTTTTATAATGATACCCTTACGCCTTTTTAACATTGCACTTTTAGTTACCCTGTTTTTTTATTGTACCCATGCGCAGGCACAGGCCCGCGGCTCCATCGGCTTTGGCGCAGGTCCGGCCCTTCCCCTTGAGAGCGGCTATAAGGTAGGCAACACCTGGGCATTGCAAGCCAGCGCGCGGCTCAGCAACAGGTTTGCGTTAACGCCCACTCTCAGTATTGAAAGAATTGTAAGCCAGAATAAAGGCCGTTACAACGGCTACTATTTTGAAGGATCGCCACGGGGTATTAACCTGGTGATGTTAAGTTTGCCTGTCCGTTACTATATCACAGGAGGAGTATTTGCCGCATTGGGGCCAACTTTGTTCGTTGGCGGCGAAGATGCCTCCAGCAGTGGTATTGGCGGTACAGGAGGCATTGGCTACGACCTGCCGGTTGATGCACACAGCAGCTTTGAGCTTATGTTGCACTGCGATAGAGTGCTTGTGTATGATCATCCCGTAGCTTTATTAGGGTTGCGCCTGACATACAAGTTCAACTTCCGCAAAAGGAAAATTTAAGGTTCCTTAATAGGAAACCCTCACGCCGGCCGCTGCTATCCGGGCCCTGTTGCCCGGATCATTTATCATATATTTTCAGGGGAATGTTTTCAAATTTTCCTGCTGCCGTTCCTGTTGAGGTTTTATCCCAATTAACACCGCTGTATTTAAAGGTGCCTGAGATCCTTCCTTCTGTATAACCCGCTTCGTCCGCAGATTCCCCGGCATGATAGGCTCCCAGGTCTATCTTTTCAATTGTAAGGTTGCCAGCCCCGGTAGAACGTACATCCTTTGTACCCCATGCCGCGGTTGAAACCTCATCATTGGAAGAAACCACGCCGGAAGCTACATTCACACAACCATCCGTTTTTGTGCCTGATCGGCAGGACAATAGATCTTCGTCATCTATTATAGGATAGGTGCCTGTTTTCAAATCGCCGTTTGTAAGCAGCGACAGTACAATGCTGTTCTCATGATGCACAGGCTCATCATCATTCGATCCCTGAATAGTTAGCAGGTTGTATTTTTCCGACTGTGGCTGGTATTCAAAGACCGCCTCATTTTTTTCATCTGTGCAAGACACATTTTCCCCGCGGGCAGTGAAAACAATGCTGCCATAATTTTCATCATTGTTATTCAATTCTCCTGGATGTTTGGAACAGCCGGCTAATCCAATAACAGTTGCCAGTATAAAACCAGTTTTTCCAAAAGTAACCAATTGATCCATCTTTAAATAAGGTGCTGATTCAGGCGGTAAAATTAGGGTAAAATTCTATAGTAAACTGTAGAACGATGATTGCAATGTACCACTTGCTGTTGCCGGTGGCGTTTGACCGGTTATTACAACGGTATGCTATGGATAGGTGGTGTGCTTCAAAAATTAATATTTATCTCTATCTTGGGCAAAGAAAAATAGCGGTTATACCCCGGCTATTAAGCAATAGACATAAGGCTTTCAAGTAACATCCATGTCAAAGAAAATTTCCTTAATAGCTTCTGGCTGTATCATAATCCTTTTTTTAATACCAGTTGGCTTAAGCGTGCAGGTGGCTATACGCTAACACAATACTGGCGAAAGGAAGCTGCCGGTTTCGATACCTCACTTCAATTAAGAGTGAATGGCAGGTACTATTACTGGAGCGGCGGAAGCGCGGATAGATCGCAGTATATACGCATACCAGGTGGTGCAGCCTTTGAGAACTTTGAGCTAAGAGAAAACTTCAAACCCGGGCAAAAATTCTACTTTGGCATTACGCGCAAAACACCTGCTGAAATTTTGCGGTAATGCGTAAAGGCGGCGGTTCCCCGCCGGTACTGGCCGCATTATTGATGAATAAAAGTTAAAATGATCAAATATGGATTCCGCTAAAGATTATACACCTATTGACTGTAACTATTATGATCGCCTGGAAGCCTGGGCAACTACTAAAACCGTTTCCTTAATTGTATACCGTGACGAGGCCGGCGAACAAAAGTCCCTTTCCGCTAAGATCGTGGATGTTTATACGCAGAACAAGGTTGAGTACCTGAAAACAGATACAGGAAAGGTGATCCGGTTAGATGCCTTGATCTCGGTTAATGATGTGCCGGTGCCGGGGAAATAAAGCTTGCTGCCATATCGGTCAACTGGTTATTTGTGAACCCGGCACAGGGAATGTAGATGTGTTGATTCGGTTTTACCATCTAAAGGAAAAAAGGCTTGCATGACCAGTGCGGTCATGCAAAGGCAGGTACTGTTTATCGGGGTACAATTACCCTAAAAAACAAAAGGCCGGAATTACTTCCGGCCTTTTGTTTTTAGTGCCCAGAACTGGATTCGAACCAGCACGCCCTTGCGAGCGCTGCGACCTGAACACAGTGCGTCTACCAATTTCGCCATCTGGGCAACCGTGTTAAGGGATTGCAAAAGTATGCACTTTTTTAAAACTTCCAAATTTTTTAATCCCAAAAAATCCGAAAAAGTTGAGAACGCTTCCCCTCCCTTATTTTCATGCTTACTTACACTGCCACGCTGAACTCACGGAGGGTATCATTCAGGCTTGTTTTCAGGTCGGTTGACTCTTTCCTTTTGCCAATGATCAGCGCGCAGGACACCTGGTATTCGCCCGCAGGAAATTTCTTGGTATAGGTGCCGGGTATTACCACACTGCGTGCCGGTACGCGGCCTTTGTATTCTACCGGCTCGCTGCCGCTTACGTCAATGATCTTGGTTGATTGGGTGAGCACTACATTCGCGCCCAGCACAGCCTCTTTCTCTACACGCACGCCTTCCACCACTATGCAGCGGGAGCCGATAAAACAGCCGTCTTCAATAATCACCGGGCTGGCCTGCAGGGGTTCCAGCACGCCGCCAATACCTACGCCGCCGCTCAGGTGCACATGCTTGCCTATCTGCGCGCAGGAGCCTACTGTTGCCCAGGTATCTACCATGGTGCCTTCGCCTACATACGCGCCAATGTTTACGTAAGAAGGCATTAAAATAGCGCCTTTGGCAATATAGGCGCCGTAGCGCGCAATGGCATGCGGCACCACGCGAACACCCAGGTCTTTGTAGTTGTTTTTCAGCTTCATCTTATCATAGAACTCAAAAGGGGCCAGGGTCATGGTTTCCATGGGTTGTATGCAGAAGTACAGGAGAATGGCCTGCTTTACCCATTCATTTACCTGCCATCCGTCGGCCACAGGTTCTGCCACGCGCAATTTGCCCTTATCCACCGCTTCTATTACAGCCCTGATAGCATCGGTATATTGCGTTTCTTCCAGCAGGCTACGGTCGTTCCAAACGGTCTGAATTTGATCTTTTAGTTCCATTGTTGATTTTTTTGCAAATATAAACGGCATTTGGGTAATAGGGTAGGGCTTTATTGCTGAGGCATTCCAACTGCGGGAAGCGCATACCGGTACATGCCCGCCTTCCTGTGGCGCCATCCCGTTGGCAAAAAATTTCCTTATTTTGCCGTCCGGTCATTCGTTTGCCCGCTGTCAACGGCTGGCGCAAACGCGCCGGCTATACGCACACCGCTGATAGCCAACCGCTAAAATCACGACCAGTAAATGAACATTGCCTTTGACGCCAAACGGGCTTTCCAGAATAATACGGGATTGGGTAATTACAGCCGTTCCCTCATCAGCGCCCTGGCCACCTTTTTCCCGGAACAGCATTACTTTCTTTTTGCGCCAAAGCAAACAGGCATGTTCAACACCGCGCCTTATCCCGGTATGCAAACCGTGTTGCCGCAAAAGCCACTGCACCGCTGGCTCCGGGCTGCCTGGCGCAGCAGGTGGGTGGTAAACGACCTGCTGTCGCATCACATACACCTTTACCACGGCCTCAGCCACGAAATACCTTTCGGCATTCACCGCACCGGTATCAAAAGCGTGGTTACCATGCACGATCTCATTTTTGAACGTTACCCTGCCCAGTACAATCCCGTTGATGTGCAAACCTACCGCCGCAAGGCCAGGTATGCCTGTGAACAGGCCGGCAGGGTAGTGGCCATCAGTGAGCAAACCAAGGCCGACCTTATTACCTTTTATCATACGCCTGCAGAAAAAATAGCCGTGGTGTACCAAAGCTGCGATCCTATGTTTGCTGTTGCGCACACACCGGAGCAGCTGCAGGAAATGCGCCGCAGGTATAGCCTGCCGCAGGACTACCTGTTATACGTAGGTTCGGTAATTGAGCGAAAGAACCTGTTAGGCGTGGTGCAGGCCCTGCGCCAGCTGCCGCCCTCATGCCAGGCGCCATTGGTAATACTCGGTGATGGCCGTGCCTATAAAAAGAGGGTAAAAGCCTTTATAGCTTCGCACGGCCTGCAGCAGCAGGTAATATGGCTGAATGAGCAGGGCCGTCCGGGTTATGCGCACCTGCCGCTGTTATACCAGGGCGCCCGGGCATTACTGTACCCCTCAATTTTTGAAGGGTTTGGCATTCCCATCCTGGAAGCATTATGGAGCCGCACGCCTGTTATCACATCCCAGGGCTCGTGCTTTGCAGAAACCGGCGGCAATGCCGCGTTGTATGTCGATCCGCTGCAGCCGCACACCATTGCCCACGCCATTTGCCGGGTAATGGAAGATAGCGCGCTGGCACAGGATATGCGGGAAAAGGGCTGGGCGCATGCACAGCTTTTTACGCCGGAAAAATGTGCCGCCGCCATGATGAAAGTATATGAAGCAACCATGCAGGAAAAAACGAAGTAAGCGATAAGGCCCTCAAAATGCCTGCAACAAACGAAACAACTATGCAATTTGAAACCGACATTACTCCCTGCCTTCGCGTGTTAAAGGAAGGCGGCCTTATTTTATACCCTACAGACACGGTATGGGGCATTGGATGCGATGCTACCAATGAAGCAGCGGTGCAGGACGTATTTACCTTAAAGCAGCGCGATGAAACCAAAAGCCTGGTTATACTGCTGGCAGATGTGCGCGACCTGATGCAATACATTGCCCACCCGCATCCCGATTTAGCCAATATACTGCAGGGCTTTGACCGCCCCACCACGGTTATCTACGATGGCGCGCTGGGCCTGGCCCGCAATGCCATTCACCAGGATGGGAGCGTGGCTATACGTATTGTGCAGGACGAGTTTTGCCGCCACCTCATTAAACGCCTCCGCAAACCGCTGGTATCTACCTCCGCCAACCTGAGCGGGCAGCCCACACCCGCCACCTTTGCCGCTATTGACCCGGCCATAAAGGAAGGCGTGAACTACGTGGTGCAGTACCGGCAGAACGATACTACTGTTAAACCACCCTCCCGCATTATCCGCCTGCACGATAACGGCAGCCTTGATGTGATCAGGGAGTAATTATGAACACTGCCACATCCTATTATTCATTATTCATTCTTAATTATTAATTAATTGAAATACTTTTGCGGTTTTTATATTCTTTTTAAAGTATGATCAGCAGAAGGCCTATAGACATCCCTTGTACACTGCAGGAGCGTAAAGTGTTGGAGCAGGTAGCGCTGGCTGCCCGGGACCTGGGCGTGCCCTGCTACCTGATAGGCGGCTTTGTGCGGGATAAAATACTGAACCGCAATACAAAAGATATGGATGTGGTGTGCGTGGGCGATGGCATTGCCCTGGCGCACAAGGTAGCGGCGCAGCTGGGAGAGCATGTACCGGTAAGCTTCTTTAAAACCTACGGCACTGCGCAAATCCGGTGGAACGAGCTGGAAATAGAGTTTGTAGGCGCCCGTAAGGAAAGCTACCGCGATCATTCCCGCAACCCCGAAGTGGAAGCCGGCACCCTGCAGGATGATCAGCTGCGCCGTGATTTTACCATCAACGCCCTGGCCATTAGCCTGAACGAAGAAGATTACGGCAGCCTGCTCGATCCCTTTAATGGCCTGGCCGACCTGGACCAACGGCTCATCCGCACGCCGCTGGAGCCTGTGCAAACCTTCAGCGACGATCCCCTGCGCATGATGCGTGCTATCCGCTTTGCCTCCCAGCTGCAGTTCACCATCCACCCCCAGGCCTTTGCCGCCATACAGGAAAATGCGCACCGGATAAAGATTGTATCGCAGGAGCGTATAACCGACGAGTTAAATAAGATCATGCTCTCCGCCAAACCATCCGTAGGCCTCGATCTCCTGTACCGCGGCGGTTTAATGAAAATCATCTTCCCGCAGATGATAGACCTGGTAGGCGTGGAAATGGTGGATGGCAAAGGCCATAAAGATAATTTTTACCACACCTTACAGGTGGTGGATAACATATCGCGCCACACGCGCGACCTGTGGCTGCGCTGGGCCGCCCTGCTGCACGATATCGGCAAGCCCGCCACTAAACGCTTTGAGCCGGCCCACGGCTGGACCTTCCACGGCCACGATGCGGTGGGAGGTAAAATGGTGCCCCGTATATTTGCCCGCCTGAAGCTGCCGCAGCACGAGAAAATGCGTTTTGTAAAAAAGCTGGTGGAGCTGCACCTGCGGCCTATTAGCCTCACAAAGGAGAATATTACGGATTCGGCTATACGGCGCCTGCTGTTCGATGCCGGCGACGACCTGGATGCGCTGATGATGCTTTGTGAAGCCGATATTACCTCCAAGAACCGCGCAAAAGTAAAGCGCTACCTGGAGAACTTTGAGCTGGTACGGCAACGCCTGAAGGAAGTAGAGGAGAGCGACCGTATTCGCAACTGGCAGCCGCCTGTAACCGGTGAGGTAATTATGGAAACATTCGGCCTGTCGCCCTGCCGGCAGGTGGGCGACCTGAAAAACGCCATCCGCGAAGCAATACTGGACGGCGAAATACCGAATACTTATGAAGCCGCCTACGCCTTTATGCTCGAAAAGGCCGCGGCCATGAACCTGCACCCGGTTAAATAAAATTGGTAAATTTACCGGAGCTAAGGATGAATTTGGAAATAAGCACCATTTTTGCGGCAATAAAGCCAGCATTGTTACTAAAACATTAATAAAACCTATAACATTATTGTCATGCCGGTTTTAAAATTCAGAGTTTACTGGGAAGAAGATGAAAGTGTTTACAGGGATATTGCTATTAAGCCCAACCAAACCTTTTTACAATTCCACCAAAGCATACTGCAATCATTTGAGTTTGATACGAAACATAAAGCTACTTTCTTCCGCAGCAACGATAACTGGCAGCGCGGAAGAGAGATCATACTCGAAAAAGACAATATTCCCCGTAAAGCAGAGCCCCTGCTGATGGCAGATACTACCATCGCCGCTGCCGTAAAGGACCCTAACCAGAAATTCATATACCTCTATGACTTCGCAAAGAACTGGACCTTCCTGGTAGAGCTGATAGGCATCAGCAAAGAGGAAAATTCAAAGATGATGTACCCTTTTTGCGTGCGCAGGGAAGGCCTGGCCCCCAGCCAGTACGGTACCAAAGGACTCATTGGCGATAAGCTGGTGGAGATGGAGGAAAAATACGACCTCAATAAGGAAGCCCTTACTGAAGATGGCTTTAGCGAAGAAGGGGAGGAAGAGGAAGATAATATGGAGGACGATGGCGAAGAAGCAGCAACAGACGAGTTTTAATCAATTACGAATTATTCAATTACGATCCCGCTAAACAGGACATGAGCGCCTATATAATTATTATGAATGCGAATAATTACGAATCGTAATTCATTCATGCATACGCTTATCTCAGTCACTGGCCCTACTGCTTCCGGCAAAACAGCGCTGGCAGTGCAGCTGGCGCAGGCTTTTAATACCGCCGTTATTTCTGCGGATAGCCGTCAGTGTTACCGGGAGCTGAGCATCGGCACCGCCAAGCCCACCCAGGAGGAGATGCAGGGCATCCCGCACTATTTTATCAACTCGCATTCCATACAGGAAGAGGTAAGCGCCGGCCTGTTTGAAAAACTGGCCCTGCAATATGCCGGGGAAATATTTGCAAAGCATAATGTAGCCATTTTGTGCGGCGGCACCGGCTTGTATGTAAAGGCGTTGCTCGAAGGCATTGATGAAATGCCGCCCATACCGCCCGGCATCCGCCGGCAGCTGAATGAACAATATGAGCAGCAGGGGCTGGCCTGGCTGCAGCAGCAGGTGCAGCAGCACGACCCGGGATTTTATGCCATAGCAGAAACACAAAATCCTATGCGCCTGCTGCGCGCGCTGGAAGTGCTCACCGCCACAGGGCGCTCCATTACTACTTTCAGAACTTCGCCCAATGCGCAGCGTAATTTCCGCATTATTAAAACAGGCATTACCCTGCCCAAAGAATTGCTGCACCAGCGCATTCATGCGCGGGTTGATCATATGATAGCAGCCGGCCTGGTTGCCGAAGTAAAAAGCGTATTGCCTTACCGTAAGCACAACGCCCTGCAAACCGTAGGCTACCAGGAGATATTTGACTATATCGATGGCCGCACCTCCCTGGAAACCGCCGTGGAGCTTATTAAAACCCATACCCGCCAGTATGCCAAACGCCAGCTTACCTGGTTCCGCAAAGATCCTGGCATTCACTGGTTCGACGCCCGTGACCACAAAGCCATACTGGAATACGTACAGGCGCAGCTGTGAGCGCTTCCCCGTTTTTTTATGGAATGTATATTGCTGCACAAGAGTATCTAAAAAACCAAGCAGCATGAAAGCGATTTCTATTGTGCCGCATGTGGTGGGTATCAGCCTGGTTGACCGGCAGGAACCCCGTATCAGCGCACCGGATGAGGTAAAGCTCCGCGTTTTACAGATAGGTATTTGCGGTACAGACCGTGAAGAAGTAAACGGTGGCCGCGCCGATGCGCCCCCGGGAAAAAAAGAGCTGGTAATAGGCCACGAAATGTTTGGCCGGGTAGTGGAAACAGGCAGCGGCGTAACGGCTGTAAAGCCGGGCGATTACGGCGCTTTTACCGTGCGCCGGGGATGCGGCCAATGCAAGGCATGCCTCAACAACCGCAGCGATATGTGCTATACCGGCCGTTATACCGAAAGAGGCATCAAGGGCGCCGACGGCTATCAAACGCCTTATGTGGTAGATAAAGAGCAATACCTGGTAAAAATTCCGGGGAAGATAAAAGACATCGGCGTGCTTACAGAACCAATGTCTGTAGCGGCAAAGGCAATAGATGAAGCGTTGATTATACAACAGGCCAGGATCAGTGATTTTGACCAGGATAAGAATTGGCTGGCCGGGAAGCGGGTAATGGTGGCCGGTTTGGGACCTATAGGCCTGCTGGCTGCTTTTGCCCTGCGCCTGCGTGGCGCACACGTGCTGGGGTTGGATGTGGTGGATGAAGCTACCCTGCGCCCGCAGCTGCTGAAAGAAATTGGCGGCAGTTATATTGATGGCCGCAAGCTAAAGCCAACGGATATTGATACTACCTGTGGTGAAATGGATTTCATTTTTGAAGCTACCGGCGTGGCTAAGCTGCAGGTGCAGCTGATTGACGCCCTGGCCCCTAACGGCATTTATGTAATAACCGGCATACCCGAAGCCGGCAGGTCCATAACAGTAATGGGCGGTGATATTATGCAGCAGCTGGTGCTCAAAAACCAGGTAGTATTGGGCAGCGTAAACGCCAGCCTGCGCCACTTCAGCCAGGCAGTGGCATACCTTGAGCAAAGCATGCAGCAATGGCCGCAGGCTATCAGCCGGGTAATTACCACCCGCGTGCCGCATACTGAATTTGAAACCGCGCTCAAAAATCATTCCCCTAATGAAATAAAGGCAGTGGTACAGTGGGCGGATGAATAACCCGGAAAAGGCGTGGGCACTGCTGTCAGCACCGCCCACGCCTTTTCATAATATCCCAATCGTTCCTCTTCTCTCTTACTCAAATCTCTTCCCTTCGCTTCAATCAATTAATTATTAATTCTTAATTATTAATTAGAATTTAAATCCCACCGTTGCCGTTACATTCGCAACCTTGGTTTTTATGTCTGCCGGCGGGGGAGAAGAAATATTTTCCTGATTAGCCAATATAGTATAAGGCTGGCTCTGGCGGGAGTAGTCGCCGTACACGAGCGCCACATCCAGGTACAGGCCGCGGTTGCGGTAGCCTAAGCCGCCGGTATAAAATTTACGGGAACCGTCCATACCTTCCATCTTGTAAGGATTGCCGTAATAGGCAAAGCCTGCGCGGATGGCAAATATGTTCAGCTTCAGCTCACCGCCTACACGGAAGTTGGAAGCTGCCTGGTAAGTATTATCTATGGCCTGGTTCAGCGCTTCAGAGTCGGCCTGGTCATTCGGGCCGCCGTTCTTCATCTTCATTTTCATGGCAGCATAGCTCATGTACTCGTAGTCCGCGGTAATAAAGCCCGAAGGTTTGGTCATATCGCCGCCGGCCGGGCGGAAAATGTAGCTAAGGCTGGCAATGCCTTTCATGGGCGTGGTAACATTATACTTCGACTCGTCGGAGTAACCGTTATTGGTTTCTGTAGAGTTGGCGGCATTTACGCCGTAATCCTTGGTGTCGGTTACCATGCTGGTGATATAGTTGTCCGTAAATGAAGCCCAGGTAGGCGATACATACGTAAGGCCTACACGCAGGGGCGCCACCGGCCGGTAAATAATACCCACCTTGGTATTAAAGCCAACACCGTCGGTGGTAAGGTCTTCCACTACATCGTAGTAGTTCAGCGGGCTTTGTGGGTCGGAGGTATTGGTTTCCCGGAAAGTGCGGGTGCTTTCGTAGTGGAACTGCGGTATGTTTATGCTGCCGCCAATATAAAACTGGTCGTTATAGTTGCCGCCCACGGAAAGGTTAATTTCATTGGCACCGCCTTTGGTCAGCAGGGTATTTTCCTGTGTAATGCCGCTGGCCACGGGCACCACGCTTCCCCAGGAGCCGTTTGGCTGCCCGTTGGTGGTTTCCGGTCCTATCAGGTAAGTGGCGTAGGCCAGGTCGGCCCCGTGCGCATATTGCGGGTCTGAGCTCAGCACGTTGGGATCAGTAACCCCGCGCAGCTGTATGCGGTAGTTATCCGAAAAAGATGATTCTTTATTTACGCCCCGGTAATATACCTGGTCGTTATAATTATTGGTACGGCTAATGCCCAGGCCAACGGAAATATTCTCCCATTTGCTGGTAGCGCGTTTTTTACGGCCGCCGAAAATAAAGGCGGCGCTGTTAATATACAGGTTACCCCGGTTATCGCTGCCGGTGCTGCCCAGGTAAGTACCGGTGTTGGAAGTGTTCTGGAAGCCCAGGGAAAACCCCGCTTCGCTGGTTTTGAAAAAGGCCACGCCTGCCGGGTTAACGAACATGGAGCTGTAATCGCCGCCCAGGGAGCCGGCAGCACCGCCGGTAGCCAGTATACGGGATGAACCGGTGGGATTGGTGGTGCTGTAGCGTAATGCATCGGCAATTGTTTGGGCGCCTGCAGCATAACAAATCCCGGCCAGGGCAAAGGTCAACGCAACTTTTCTGATCATTCTTTTAGCTTTTTTGAGATAGTATGGTATGGAGTAAAAAATACCCTGGTGTTTGATGCCAGGGTATTTGTTTTTGTATCGGGAATAAGCTGAAAATTAGTTTCTGCTACGGAAAGTACGGCCACCGCCGCCGCTGCTGCCACCTGAAGGCGGGCTGTAGCTCCGGCTGGGCGCGCTGAACGTACGCTGCGGTGCGCTAAAAGTACGCTGCGGCGTAAAGGTGCGTTGCGGTGCGCTGCTTCTTTGAGGAGCGGAGAATATTCTTCTGCCGCCGCTGTTACCCGGGTTTACGGTCGGGGACTCGCTCGGAGAGGAGCGGAACACCCTGCGCGGGCGGTAACCGTTGTTATTGCTGCCGTTGCTGTAGCCGTTGTTCGGGCTGGAGAATATCCTGCGCGGGCGGTAATCGCTGCTGCTGCTACGGCCGCTGGTGCCAATTACCCGGCTGTTGCTGTAACCGCCGAAGCTGCCGCGTGAGCGCAGCCCACGGCTGGGTGCAGAGTAATATCCGTAAGCGCCGGGGTAGTAGTGGCCGTAGTAGCCGCCGCCCCAGTAACTGCCGTAGTACGGGCTGTACCAGGGATTATAATAAGCCCACGGGCTATAGAACGGGCTGTAGCCCCAGCCACTGCCCCATCCGAAGCCCAGTCCAATGCTGATGGAAGGACCCCAGTAGCTGCTGTAGTACGGGTAGCCAAAGCCACCGCCCCAGTAGCTGTAATACGGGCTGTAGCCAAAACCGCTGCCGTAATAGTTGTTTACGTATACATTGGGGGTACCGTCGTTATAATAAGATCCGGTATAAGAAGGGTTGTGAAAACGGTCTATCCTGCGT
>NZ_DASTRI010000192.1:0-9956 GCF_035761305.1 Chitinophaga sp.
GAATAGGCAGCTGGCGCGTAAAACGGCGGTCTATAAGCACCAGCAGCTCCACGGCGGCCGGACGGCCAAAATCCAGCATGGCATCCAGCGCGGAGCGGATGGTGCGGCCGGTGTACAGCACGTCATCTATCAGTACAACCCTTTTATTCTCTATGGAAAAATTGATGTCGGTTTCATTTGGCACATGCAGGGTGTTGCCTTTATTAAAATCGTCGCGGTAAAAAGTAATATCCAGCTTGCCGTAGGCAATGGGGGTACCGGGCAGCAGCTTTTGCAGGGTGTGATAAATGCGGTCCGACAGGTAAATGCCACGCGGCTGCAAGCCTATCAGCACTGTATTTTCAAAGTGCAAATGCGTTTCAATAAGCTGGTGACAAAGCCGGTCTATAGTAATGGCCAACTGCGTTCCATTCAGTATGGTTTTCAATGCTTATAGAATTTAAGGACCAAAAATAATAATTAATAGGCATTAATACTTTTTAACATTCCGACGGGAAACAAATAACAGTCTTTAACAATGTGTAATGATTTAACTGTTTAGATTGCTGCCTGATAAACAATCTATATTCTTTCACCCAAACCCAATTATGTATGCAGAAAATTTTATGGACCGTTGGCATGGTAACCCTCATCCTGTTTGTGCAATCCCAGGCCCGGGCGCAGCAGCAAATGCCGTTTAAGAAGAACCTGGTCGGCGGCAGCCTTTCATTCAGCACCTCCAGCGAAGTAACGCCTCCCTCCGGCGGGGGCAGCTTTGACGGCACTTCATTTAGTTTCAGGCCAACTTATATTCATTATTTAAAAGAAAACCTGGGTATAGGCGCTACATTGGCGTATAACCGTTATTCAACAGATAATCCCAATGAACTTTATTTGAAGTATGCAGTTAACGCCTACGGCTTCCGGCCTTTCATCCGTTTTGACATCCCATTATGGCAAAGCCGCTTTTCAGTTTTTAATGATGTAGGAATCGGCGGCAATTACAGTGCGCTTAACATGGATTTAGCCGACGGCACCCATACCAGGTACAACACCTGGTCGCTGGAGGCCTTTTATAACCCCGGGCTGATGTTCAGGCTTAAGCGCAACATCTCGTTACAGGTGTCTTTTGCTTCCTTTGTGAATTACACTTACGTGGATGAAGGCCATGCCCATTCCTTTGGCATTACCCCCAACCACGGTATTAACGACCTTGTATTTGGTGTCAACTTTCTGTTTTAACTTGCTGCTTCACCTAAAAACAAGGCATATGCAAATCACCAGATCCATATTCGGCTGCCTGCTGCTCGCAGGCGCCCTGCTATGCAGCAGCTGCTCCCATTCCCAGGTAAAAGTAGGCTCCAAAGTGCCTGTATTTCAGCTGAAAGACCAGGATGGCCACCTGTTTGACCTGGCGTCGGTACTGGGCAAACAGCCCCTGGTTATTTACTTTTATCCTAAAGACGAAACCAGCGTCTGTACCAAAGAAGCCTGCTCCTTCCGGGACGCCTATGAACAGTTTAAACAATATGGCGCAAAAGTGATTGGCATCAGCAGCGACGGCGTAGCCTCCCATAAAGCGTTTGCGGAGCACCATCACCTGCCTTTTACCCTGCTGGCCGATACCGCCAATGACGTGCGAAAGCTGTTTGGGGTGCCCAAAACATTTGTGCTGCCGGGGCGGGTAACCTATGTGGTAAATAAGAACGGCATTGTGATACACGAGTTCAACTCCATGCGCGATGCGGAGAAGCACGTAGCCAGCGCCTTACAGGCGCTTACAACTACGAATTAGTTAATTACGAATTATGAAACGCGGAGCAGTGCATCGCCTGTTCCGCTCTATGGAAAATGCCTTTGTAGTGTTTACCGGCAGCTGAAACGGTGCTATAGCTCCATACCCGGCAAATAACCGGATAATACAGCGGCCCCCAAAAAAAAATTACGAATTGCAAATAGTGGCCATTGTTCTTCAACAATACATCCACCATTTGTAATTCGTAATTCAATTATTTGTAATCACTATTACTTCCAAAGCCTCACTGCCACTATTCAAACACCGTTCAATCCGTAATTGACTACAGGCCGAAGGCTTGCTTTACTTTTTCCACGTAGTCAAGCTTTTCCCAGGTGAACAGCTCAACCTCTACTTTCTTTTCGGTTTGTTTGCCTTTGTTAAACACCTTGGTTATTACCTGGTTTTCGCGGCCCATGTGGCCATAAGCAGCGGTTTCGCTGTAAATCGGGTTGCGCAGCTTCAGCCTTTGCTCAATGCTATAGGGGCGCATATCAAATATCTCTTCCACTTTGCGGGCAATTTCGCCATCGCTCAGCTTCACTTTGGAAGTACCGTAGGTATTAATATACAGGCCACAGGGCTTGGCTACGCCAATGGCGTAAGACACCTGTACCAGCACCTCATCGCATACGCCGGCTGCTACCAGGTTCTTGGCAATATGGCGGGTAGCATAAGCAGCGGAACGGTCTACCTTGGAAGGATCTTTACCGGAGAAAGCGCCGCCGCCGTGCGCACCTTTACCACCGTAGGTATCTACAATGATCTTACGGCCGGTTAAGCCGGTATCGCCATGCGGGCCGCCTATTACAAACTTGCCCGTAGGGTTAATGTGATAGGTGATTTTGTCGTTGAACAGCGCCTGCAGCTCAGGTTTCAGCCTGGCTTTAACGCGGGGCACCACTATCCTGATTATATCTTCCTTGATCTTGGCCAGCATCTGCTCGTCCTTGTCAAAATCATCGTGTTGGGTAGATATAACGATGGTGTCTATACGCACCGGTTTGTTATCGTCGGAATATTCAATTGTTACCTGTGATTTTGCGTCGGGGCGCAGATAGGTAATGTCTTTATTTTCACGGCGTATGGCGGCCAGCTCCAGCAGCAGCTTATGCGCCAGGTCCAGTGCCAGGGGCATATAGTTTTCTGTTTCGCGGCTGGCATAGCCAAACATCATCCCCTGGTCGCCCGCGCCCTGCTCTTCGGGGTTCTTACGGTCTACGCCCTGGTTAATGTCAGGCGACTGCTCGTGAATGGCGGAAAGAATGCCGCAGCTGTTGGCCTCAAACATGTAGTCGCTTTTGGTATAGCCGATTTTACGGATCACCTCACGGGCTATGTCCTGCACATCCAGGTAAGCGTCAGACTTTACTTCGCCGGCCAGTACCACCTGGCCGGTAGTTACCAGTGTTTCACAGGCTACTTTTGACTTTGAATCATATGCGAGAAAATGATCGATCAGCGCATCGGAGATCTGGTCGGCCACTTTATCCGGATGTCCTTCAGATACAGATTCTGACGTAAATAAATAAGGCATAAAATATCCGTGTTTCGTTTTATAGTTTAGTATAAATTATTCGCAGCTTAATATTAAACCGGGAATGGTTGCCTCCGCCTGCCTTTAACCGATGCACATCTATATTCCTGGGAGAAAGCGCTTCCAGCTTAAAGCTTGTATTCGTTTCCTGCTTACGCAGCAACCGCTGCATATAACGGGCAATGTTAAACTTGTATTGTATGTATTTCATCCCGCCGAACAGGGTTACCACTGTTCTTTCGCCACCAAAATACGGTTGGTTGGGACTACTGGGGTTTCCATAATCAATTATGGGTCTGGTGGTATCCCCGGCAACATATTGCTGTAAAAATAAGTAATCTGGTTCAGAATAAATATCATTAAGATCAGAAGCGCCGGTAGTAACTTCAGACACTACCAGCTCCGCCTTGTTAATAACGGCATTGGGAAAGTTTTCAAGGTTGGGAATGGTGAGCTTTGTAAACAGCCCGGGCGCATCTTCAATAAACAGCAGGCTGTCTCCATTGGGGTTGTTGGTATTCATATACGGCGCTGCCTGGGAGCCGGCATGGTTGCGTACAAAATAGTTGGCATGCGCGGTAAAGCCGGCTTTAAACGGAAAGCTGGCGCTCAGGGAGTCCTCTTCAGAATTTTTATAGAAAACGCGGATGCGGGTTGCCGGATCGTTCAGGTTCAGGTACAGCATGGCACGGTTGGTGGCCAGCATGGTATCGGGCACAATGGCCAGCCCTTTCAGGAAAGCGTAAAAGCTGGAATCGTTGGTAAAACCCGTGGTGGCAGTTTGCTGCAGGAACTCGTTTCCCAGGGCGCTGCTTAACCGGATGCGCAGCTGGGGCGCTTCCTTAACGCCGTAAACAGGTACGGAGTCTTTTAAATTGCGCGGCGCAACGGTGGCAGTGCCCAGTAGTTCGCCCGTGTTGTATTTTAATGCCTGGTAATAGCGGTAATTGGAGTCTATTTTAAAATCCGGCTCCGACATGCGGTACACCCTGAAGGTTTGGGTAGCCATGGAGTCGCCGTAATAACCGTCATAGGCAATGCTCAGCACAATAGAGTCCAGCGTTTGACCGGTGCCTGTAAAGCTGAAGCCACTGCCGGGCAGTCCCATTTGCGTATATACAATGCCGTGCGCGCTGCCCGATACCGGATCGTTTACAATAGAACCCAGCACTTTAAGGTAGTTTCCGCGGCCGGTGTACACGGTGGAGTCAGTTTGCCAGATATTATGGGCAACAATGCCGGTAAGCGTGGTATCAAGGCCGTTCACATAATCTTTACCCGGTATCAGCTCATTACCAAGAATGGTAGCTTCGTTACAACCCGATCCAAAATACATGGTGAGTATAAAAGCGGCTACCAGTCCCAGGTTCCTTAAAATGACTCTCACGCGTGAAGGTTTAGTGGTGGATGATCGCTACTTTCCCATCAGCTGGTTGTATAGCTGCAGGTAGTCGGCCAGGTCTTCGTTATCTTTCTTATACGGAAGAATGATCTTGCCCTTTTCACCTTTCAGCTCCTCTACCAGCTTTTTGTCGGCCTTTTCGCCGGCTACTACAATAGCGTCGGCATACTTGGCGGCGCCGCGGTTCAGCGCAGCATTGGTGCCTTCTTTATACGGCTCAATATCCTTTTCCTTTATCTGGTTGCTGATGGTGGCCTTTTTTACAAAGGTGGGGCCCAGCTTTTCCTTAAAACTGTTGGGTTCCAGTGAATACACTACTTTGGAATGGGCAAACACCGGCTCTTTCTTGTAGGCGGTTTTCAGGTACATCGGCACCAGGGCTGTCATCCAGCCGCTGCAGTGGATAATGTCCGGCGGCCAGCCAAATTTCTTTACGGTTTCCAGCGCGCCTTTGCAGAAAAACACGGCACGGGCGGCATTATCGTCATAAAACTGCTCGTTCTCGTCGTTAAAAACGGCTTTACGCTTAAAATAATCCTCATTGTCCAGGAAATACACCTGCAAACGGGCGCTTGGCAAAGAAGCCACTTTAATGATCAGCGGGTAATCATCATTGTCTATTACAATATTGATTCCCGACAGCCTTACCACTTCATGCAAACGGTGCCTGCGTTCGTTGATAATACCAAATCTTGGCATAATTACCCGTACTTCCAGACCCGCTTCATTGGACTTAATTGCCATTTTATTGACCATATTCGCATACTCGGTTAATTCCAGGTACGGCGACATCTCATGGGCAATAAAAAGAATTCTTTTCTTTGTGGACATTTAATGCTGATTATTAATGCAGTAATTTTTAATTTGGCTTGCAAAATTACGGATTTTTTAAAGAAAAAAGGACAAATTGGCACTTTTAACACTGTTTTAAGTATTGTTTTGTGGCAGAAACGGCCGTTTACCGTAGTTTTTACGCGCGCGTGAAACGCTGCCATTTGCATGACAACCAACAGCATACTGCTGATTTATCCCACCGCCTGCTACATATACAATTTAGCATTGATACAATTTTAACATTTTCTAAAAATGCACCTGTTTCAACAAAAGGATGCGCTCCGGCAATACCTTGGCGCGGCAAAAGAACAAGGCGCAACCATCGGGTTTGTACCAACCATGGGAGCCCTGCACGACGGGCACCTGTCGTTAATACGCGCCGCAAAAGCGCAGTGCAGCCAGGTAGTATGCAGCATATTTGTAAATCCTACCCAGTTTAACGATCCGGCCGACTACGAAAAATACCCGGTTACTATTGAGCGTGACCAGGAGCTGCTTATCAAAGCCGGCACCGATGTGCTGTTCCTGCCCGCCGTAGCCGAAATGTACCCGGAGGGCCTTACAGCGCCTGCCCGGCACTATGATTTTGGCGCACTGGAAACGGTGCTGGAAGGCGCCCACCGGCCCGGGCATTTCCAGGGAGTAGGCCGCATTGTGCATAAGCTGCTTGACCTTGTGCAGCCGCATCAGCTGTTCATGGGGCAAAAAGACCTGCAGCAGTGCCTGATCGTAAAACGGCTGCTGCAGCTCATCCACTCTCCCGCGGAGCTGGTTATTTGCCCTACCCGGCGCGAGCCGGACGGCCTGGCCATGAGCAGCCGCAACCTGCGCCTGAATGCCGGAGAAAGGCAAAAGGCCACTACCCTGTACAAAACACTCTCTTACATAAAAACCCGGCTGGCTGCCGGCGCACCCCTGCCCGATACGGTAAATGCGGCCCGGTTGCAGCTGCAATCCGCTAATTTTGAAACCGACTACCTGGAGGTAATTGCCGTGCAGGATAACGGCATTATCCTGTTCCCGGACAAACCGGTACCCGGCCTGCCCATGTATGCAGTGGTGGCCGCCCGCATGCAAGGCAGCGCAGTAAGGCTGATAGACAATATGGAAATGTAAAAACGATATGCAGATGTGCAGATGATTGGCGGAAGCTGCATTGTCATCCGCACATCTGCATATCTGCACATTCGCACATTTTTCCGTAGCTTTGCGGACGCTGAACTAAAATTATGCAGATCGAAGTACTTAAAGGTAAGATACACCGCGCTGTTATAACGGAAGCGAACCTGAACTATGTTGGCAGCATCACCATTGATGAAGATCTTATGGATGCCGCCAACCTCATAGAATATGAAAAGGTGCAGGTAGTGAACGTTAACAACGGAGAACGCCTGGAAACCTATGTGCTGAAAGGCAAACGCGGTTCCGGTGTGGTTTGTATGAACGGACCGGCCGCCCGTTTATGCGCCGTGGGTGATGTGGTGATCATTATTTCCTATGCCACTATGGATTTTGAAGAAGCTAAAAAGCATACTCCTATCGCCGTTTTCCCGAAAGAAGGTAACAAATTGTAAGACAGGAACCCATTTAATATCACGGTATGCCCAAGAAATTGAAAAGTTTACTCCAGATAGCTATTTTCCTGAGCATAGGCCTGATATTGATATGGCTGGTAACCAAAAACCTGACTGACAAAGAAAAAGAAGATATTAAAGACGCCTTCCGCAATGCACATTACTGGCTGGTGCTGCCGGCCATGATCATAGGCATTGCCAGCCACTGGGCCCGCGCCGCCCGCTGGAAGCTGCTGATAAAACCCCTGGGCTACTCCCCTTCTGTACTCAACACCTTTTTTGCCGTAATGGTAGGTTACCTGGCTAACCTTGCCCTGCCCCGTTTGGGAGAGGTAAGCCGCTGCGGTATACTGGCCCGGTACGAAAAAATACCGGCCGATAAGCTGGTAGGCACCATGATTGCCGAAAGAGGCATTGACCTCATTTGCCTGATTATTTTAATGATCGTAACCGTGGCCGTGCAGATTGATGTGGTGGGCCAGTTTTTTACCACCCGCATATGGGTGCCGCTGCAGCAGAAGATTGCGCATGCCGGTACCGGCCAAATGCTGCTGCTGGGCATTATTGCCCTGGTAATAGTAATAGCTGTTTATTTCTTCTTTAAACGCTTTGCCCGCTCCAAAGCCACCATTACCATACGGGCGCTGGCACGCGGCGTAATGGAAGGCATTTTATCCGTAGGTAAAATGGAACGTAAAGGCGCCTTCCTGTTCTATACCATACTCATATGGACGCTGTACTTTTCCATGCTGTACTGCGGTTTTTATACGCTCGATGAAACCAAACACCTGGGCTTTAAAGCTGCCATGGCAGTACTGGGTTTTGGTAGTATAGGCATGATCGTTACCCAGGGCGGCATAGGCGCTTACCAGGTGCTGGTGCAGCAAACACTGGTGCTGTACGGCATACACGCCACCACCGGATATGCCTTTGGCTGGATATTGTGGCTGGCCCAAACCCTGCTGGTAGCAGTGGTAGGCTTTCTTTCCCTTATACTGCTGCCCATGGTTAACAACACGAACCGCAAACCTGCTCCCGCACCGGCAGACCTTCAACAATAAAAAGGTTACCATAGCTATTTTCAACAAACAACCTGCTGCAACTGCTGCTGCAATGCGTAAACACGCATATACCATAACCTAAAATACAGTAACTTAGATTTAACATGAAAAGTTTTCTAAAAACCGTATTGTTGTGATTTTGAGAAATTCCTGAATGCAATCCGAATTTATGCGTTTGACGAAAAGTGATCCAGCAGACATGACATCCTCCGCCACCGATATTTTACAGGACAAAAAGCAGCCGAAGAAAAAAGACGCTCATCCCAAAAAGAAAATGATAGCCAGGGATGTTAGCTGGCTGTCTTTCAACGCCCGTGTTTTACAGGAAGCCGCAGACCCCACCGTACCGCTGCGGGAACGCATTCGTTTTCTCGGCATTTTTTCCAATAACCTCGACGAGTTTTTCCGCGTGCGGGTAGCCACCCTTAAACGCATGCTGTCTTTCGGCAAATCGGCCAAGGTGCACCTCGAAGAGAACCCCGACCTGATACTGGACGATATACAGCAGATAGGATTGCAGCAGCAGCGCGAGTTTGACCGCATCTGGAAAGGTATTGAAGAAGAGCTGCGCGCCGAAAAAATATTCATACGTACGGAAAAACAGCTGAACAAAGAGCAGCAGCGGTTTGTGCTCAGCTATTTTGATGAAGAAGTGCGCACCAACATCATCCCCCTGATGATAGAAAGTATACAGCACTTCCCTTTCCTGCGCGATAAATCCATATACCTGGCCGTAGTGCTTTCCCGGCAGGATAACTCCGTACGGCAAAAGTTTGCGCTCATAGAAATACCTACCGCCATACTGCCCCGCTTTATACTGCTGCCGTCCAAAGAAGGTGAGCATGATATTATACTGCTGGAAGATGTGGTGCGTTTTTCCCTGCCTAACATTTTCTCTTACTTCGGGTACGATAAGTTCGATGCGCACATCATAAAAGTAACGCGCGATGCAGAGCTGGATATTGACAACGACGTATCTACCAGCCTTATACACCAGCTGGAGAAAGGTCTGAAAGACCGGCGCAAAGGCAAGCCCGTACGCTTTGTGTACGATAAAGACATTGATCCGCTGCTGCTCGAATATCTCATGCGCCGGCTGGGCCTTTCAAAAAAAGACAACCTCATACCCGGCGCCCGCATCCACAACTTCAAGGATTTTATGGAGTTTCCGGAAGCCGTATTTGCAGGCAAGCCACAGCACCACCGCAAAACATTCATACATCCGCTGTTTGTAAATGCGCCCAGCGTAATGCATGTGATACAGCTGCAGGATGTAATGCTGCACTTCCCCTATCACTCATTTGATACTATTATTGACCTGCTGCGGGAGGCCGCTATTGATCCCAATGTTACCAGCATTAAGATCACGGCGTACCGCCTGGCCCGCAACTCCAAGATCATGAATGCGCTGATCAATGCCGTGCGCAATGGCAAGCAGGTAACAGTGGCCCTGGAGCTGCGCGCCCGCTTTAACGAAGAGGATAACCTGCGCTGGAAGACCCGGCTGGAGGATGAAGGCGTAAAAGTGCTCATAGGCATTCCCGGCATGAAGGTGCACGGCAAGCTGTGCGTGATCAAGAAAAGGATCGGCAACAAAACCGTGCAGTGCGGTTTTGTAAGCACCGGCAACCTGAATGAAAAAACAGCCCGCGTGTACGGCGATCATTGCCTGCTCACCGCCAACCGCGCTATTATGGCCGATGTGAACCGGATATTTGCTTACCTGGAGCACCAGCGCCACGATGTCAAGTTCCTGGAAACCTGCACCACCCTG
>NZ_DASTRI010000193.1:0-2039 GCF_035761305.1 Chitinophaga sp.
GGCGTTAAAGCAAACCGCCAGCCAACTGGCGCGTGTAAACGCTATTTGGGGTATTAGCCAGCTGGCGCGCCAGGATAAAAAATATGCCGCCATACTGGTGCCCGTATTAAAGGATAATGATCCTGAAATAAGGGCGCAGGCTGCAAAATGGCTGGGCGACGTTCGTTATAAGGAAGCAGGTCCTCAGCTGCTGCCCTTATTAAAAGATACTGCTGCCCGCGCCCGTTTTTTTGCAGCGGAAGCGCTGGGCCGCATTGCCTATGAACCGGCTGTACAGCCCATCATCTCTTTCCTGCAGGATAATGACGATAAAGATACTTACCTGCGCCACGCCGGGTGCCTGGCCCTGGCGCGCATTGGAAAGCCCGCGCCGGTAGTAGCCCTGGCTTCCAGCCCTTCGCGTGCATTAAGGATTGCAGCCGTAGTAGCGCTCAGGAGAATGCGCGACCCCGGCGTTGCAAAATTCCTGAATGATCCGGATGAATTTGTAGTAACAGAAGCAGCCCGCGCCATTAACGACGATCTTTCCATTGAACCGGCATTGCCTGCGCTGGCCGGCCTGCTGAATACCACCCGCTTTACCAATGAAGCGCTGCTGCGCCGCGTAATTAATGCCAACCTGCGGGTAGGCACAGATACGGCGCTGCAAAGCCTGATCCGTTATGCAGTGAATGAAGGCGGCCCTGCCGCCATGCGTGCAGAAGCGATTGATGTATTAAGCGTATGGGCCAAACCCTCTGTGCTGGACCGTGTAGACGGACGGCTGCGCGGTGAGGTGAAACGGGATGCTGCACCGGTAGTGAACCATGCCGGCAATGCGCTTACAGGATTGTTGAAAAATAAGGAGCTGCCGGTAAGGCTCAGCGCAGCCAAAGCGGTTAGCAAGCTGCACATACAGCAGGCGGCGCCCGCATTGCTGGCCGTGCTGAAAACAGACCGGGAGCCGGCCATGCGCGTAGCAGCGCTGCAGGCGCTGGTAAACCTGAAAGACCCGTCAGTGGAGCAGGCCATCCGCCTGGCGCTTTCCGATAAGGAAAAAGATGTGCGCGTAGCCGGCCTTGACCTGCTGGAACAGCTGAACATATCAAAAGATGTAATGGTAAGCCTGCTGACAGACGTGATCAACACCAAACCCATGGAAGAAAAGCAGGCTGCTATATTAACCCTGGGCAAGCTGCCGGTGGCTAATACCGGCAAAACCTTTGACGAGCTGCTGAATAAAATGGAAGCCGGCAAGCTGGGAGCGGATGTTTACCTGGAGCTGGGCGAAGCAATAGACAGCACGCATTCACAACCGTTGATCGCACGCTATAAATCCATCAGCAGCAAGCTGTCGTCCAACGACCTGGTGGCTGCTTACGCCAGCTGCCTGCAGGGCGGCGATCCCGACCGGGGCAGGCACGTATTTTTTGGCAACCAGAACTCCCAGTGTATGCGCTGCCATTCTTACAACGACAGGGGCGGCAATGCGGGCCCGCGTTTGAACGGCGTAGCCAGCCGCATATCGCGCGAGCAGATACTGCAGGCGCTCATATCGCCCAGCGCGCGCCTGGCGCCTGGTTTTGGCATGGTGATACTGGAGCTGAAAGACGGTAAAAAGCTGTCGGGCGTTTTACAGGAAGAAACAAAAGCAGGCCTGAAAATAAAAGAAGGGGATGAGGTACGCACTATTCCTAATGATGAAATAAAGAATAAGGAATATGCGCCGTCCAGCATGCCCGACATGAAGGCCATCCTCTCCAAAAAAGAGATCCGGGATGTGGTAAGCTTCCTGGCAACGCAAAAGGAGAATAGTTAACGCTTATTGCTGCAGCATATAAAAAAGTCTTCAGGCCATGTACCTGAAGACTTTTTTTATGCAGCCGGTGTTACCGTGCCATGCCCAGGGGCATTGTTGACTGCAGGGAGTAAATATTGCTTTTGAAAATGCTTTCCAGCGTTTCAACATCTTTTTTGAACAATGACCATATCTGCTGGTAGCAATGTGCGTCGCGCACACTCACATGACTAAGTATATGGTAATACTCTTTCACATTCTG
>NZ_DASTRI010000194.1:0-9101 GCF_035761305.1 Chitinophaga sp.
GGGTACATATGGTCAAAACGCAGCCTGAAGTCGGGCCGTTTTTCCAGCTGCATGGCCTTAATATTCAGCTGCATGGATTGTATGCCTGCTTCCATTTTTTCTACTGCCTTATTGGTGGCTGCCAGGGTGGCTGTATCATAAGTAGCGGCCGGCGTAAATTCCGGTACAGCAGTAGTGTCAATATCAAAAGCTTCGGCGCCCGGCCGGTTCATAAGGGCATTGAGCCAGGCCCTGGCTTTATCAATTATCCCGTGCTGCATGTGTATCATGTTATAGTTCTCCGCTACCCTGCCGGTTGCTTTGTAAATGCTGCCCAGCTGCGACTGGTTGTAGGGATAGCGTACTTCGGCTATTTTTTTCATGGTTTCCATGATCTGCTGGTTCTGCTGCAACACCCGTATGCGGGCCGCTGCAATTATCCAGGTATAGTACAGGCGTTTGGCCTGGGCCTTCAGCTCGTTTAAGGTAACTGCGCGGCCGGCCTTTTCCATGTTGCCCTGAGATGCGATGTAGCGCTTTTTTGCCTGCAGCTTTGAGGTGTTGGGAATATCCTGCTCCAGCTCCAGCATCAGCGATCCTTTATCGCCGGGGCTCATGGTTTTTACGCCGGGGTATGGCGTCATAAACGTGCCTGCGCCCACCATAGGCGCCATCCAGCCGGTGGCTGCTTCGGCATTGTATTCATACGCCGCGGCCCTGAGCTTATAAGCATCCAGCTTTACGTTATCCCTTTCTATGCGCTGCAGGATAGTGTCGAGCGAATATACGGGCAACGCCTGGGCAGCGGCGGCCGCCGGCAACAGGCATATGTATAACAGCGCCGTACTAATGTTGCGTAACATGTATTTCCAGCTTGCCATATTTGCGTAATTCATATTCTTTAGTCATTAAAAAAATGAGGGGCGTTACCAGCAATATGTGGGTAGAGGATGTAAGCACGCCGCCGATCATGGGCAGCACAATAGGCTTCATTACATCGGTTCCCACGCCGGAGGCCCATAATACCGGCACCAGCCCAAACAGCGATACACATACCGTCATGAGCTTGGGGCGCAGGCGTTTGGCAGCGCCGGCCACCACAAAATCCCGCAGGTCGTGTTTTGTAATGGCAGCCGCGGAGTTGCCCTTTTGTTTTACCAGCTGCACCATGGCATCGTTCAGGTAAATAACCATTACAATACCTGTTTCCACCGCAATGCCAAACAAGGCTATAAAGCCCACTGCTACTGCCACGGAAAGATTTACGCCCCATATATAAATGATATAGGCGCCGCCTATTAATGCAAACGGCACGGTAATAAGGCTAAGGAAAGCTTCGCGGAAAGAGCGGAAAGCAAAATACAGGGAGCAGAAAATGACGATGAGCACTACGGGCGCTATCCACATGAGCGTTTGCTTACCCCGGATCAGGTTTTCGTACTGCCCGCTCCACTCCAGGAAATAGCCGGCCGGCAATACCTGTTTTGCCGCGTTTACCTTGCCGATGGCATCGCGTACGGTGCTGCCCAGGTCGCGGCCACGCACGTTGAACATTACAGCGCCGCGCAGTATAGCGTTCTCCGAGGAGATCATGGGCGGCCCATCTTCATATTGCACATCGGCCACTTCGCCCAGGGGAATTTCGCCAAACGCGGGAGAGCGCAGCGGGATGCGCTGTATCTGCGCCACGCTGTTGCGGAAGTCCTGCGCCAGCCGTACGCTGATGGAAAAACGGCGGCGGCCTTCAATGGTATTACCAATGGGCGCACCGCCCAGGGCTACTTCTACTGTTTGGTTCACATCATCTACTGTAAGGCCATAACGGGCCAGCGCGTCGCGCTTTATGTTAATGGCCAGGTACCTGCCGCCGGTGACCGGCTCTACATACAAATCCTGCACGCCGGGGGTGCCTTCCAGCGCGTGTTTTACTTTTTCTGAAACAGCGGCAATGGTGTCCAGGTTTTGCCCGAATACTTTAATGCCTACATCGGTGCGTATGCCGGTAGCCAGCATGTTAATGCGGTTAATAATGGGCTGTGTCCACCCGTTTACCACGCCGGGTATCTGCAGCTTTTTATCCAGCTCGTTAATAATATCTTTCTTGGTAATGCCTTTGCGCCACTCGCTTTTAGGCTTCAGCATAATAATGGTTTCTATCATGCTCATGGGCGCATTGTCGGTAGCAGTGCCGGCGCGGCCGGCCTTTCCCAGCACCTTATCAACCTCCGGCACCGTGCGGATTATTTTGTCCTGCACCTGCAGGATGCGTTTGATTTCGCTGTTACTTACATCCGGCAGCGTAACGGGCATGAACAGGATGCTTTGCTCATCCAGCGGGGGCATAAACTCCGTGCCCAGGCTTTTCAGCAGCGGTATGGAAATAACCAGCGCCAGTATGTTAATGGCCAGCGTGGTTTTGCGCCAGCGCAGCACCCAGCGTATCAATGGCTCATAAATGCGCTCCAGCAGGCGGTTTACGGGGTTGGCATGATCCGGCCGAAATTTACCTTTCATGAAAAAAGAAATGAGCACCGGCGCCAGGGTAATTACCAGCACCGCATCTACCAGCATAATAAAGGTTTTGGTAAAGGCCAGCGGGTGAAACAGCTTGCCCTCCTGCCCGGTGAGCATAAACACCGGCAGAAAGGAGGTGATGATGATAATGGTAGCAAAGAACACCCCCCGCGACACCTGCTTGCTGGACTGCTCTATCACGGCCAGCCGCTCTTCTTCACTGATCCAGTGTTGTTTTTTGCGGAATATTTTTTTGATCCGGTTCATGTTATGCATGCGTTTTCTTTTGGTATTCGGCATATTTCTCCGCCAGGTGCTTGTAGGCGTTTTCGCTCATGATTATGCCGTTATCTACAATCACCCCTATTGCCAGCGCAATGCCGGTAAGCGACATGATGTTGGAGGAAATGCCAAATGCGTTCAGGAGAATAAAGCTGGCAGCCAGCGTAACGGGTATCTGGATAATGATGCTTAATGCGCTGCGCCAGTGGAACAGGAAAATGATCACTACTGCCGATACCACAATCATTTCTTCGATGAGCGTGCGCTTGATGGAGCCAACAGACTCTTTTATGAGGGCGCCCCGGTCATACACGATATCGAACTTTACACCAGGCGGCAGGCCTTTGGCTACTTCCTTCATTTTGGCTTTTACCCGGTTGATCACGGCATCGGCATTTTCTCCATAACGCATTACCACTATGCCGCCTACCCGCTCGCCTTTACCATCCTGGTCAAAGATGCCCAAACGGCTTTCACCAGTCATTTGCACCGTGGCTATATCCGCTACCCGGATGGGTATGGAGTTCTGTGTTTTAACCGCGATGTTGCGGATCTGCTCTATGGACTGCAGGTAGCCGCTGGTTTTGATGATGTAGCCTATACCGCTCATTTCAAACTTACGGCCGCCGGATTCATTGTTGCTGGCGCGTATGGCATTGATCACGTCTGTTATGCCCAGCTGGTAGTACAGCAGCTTATTGGGATCTACTGTTACCTGGTATTGCTGCCGGGCACCGCCGAAGGATGCTATTTCACTTACGCCGGGCACGTTTTGCAGAGCAAACTTCACATACCAGTCCTGGATGGCGCGCTGCTCTCCCAGGTCCATATCCGGCGCATCCAGCGTGTACCAGAGTATGTGGCCCACGCCGGTGCCATCGGGTCCCAGGGTGGGTGCTACGCCCTGCGGCAGCTGGCTGGTAATGGTGCTGAGCTTCTCCAGCACGCGCTCCCTTGCCCAGTAAATATCCACATCGTCATTAAATATTACGAAGATGAAGCTCATGCCAAACATAGAGGAGCCCCGTACATATTTAACTTTGGCAATGCCCTGCAGGTTGGTGACCAGCGGATAGGTAACCTGGTCTTCTATCAGCTGGGGACCGCGGCCCATCCATTCTGTAAATACTATTACCTGGTTTTCCGACAGGTCTGGAATAGCATCTATCGGGTTTTTCTTAACGGCGAAAAATCCCCATGCAAATAACGCTGCCGCCAGTATGATAACCATAAAGCGGTTACGCAACGACCATGCAATGATCTTATGTACCATGCAATGCAATTATGGAAGTAAAAAGAAAAATGTAAATGCGGGAAAGATCCGTTATGGTTGATTAACGGTAGCGGGGGTTGTATATCAGACGCGGAAGTTACAGTTCAGCAGGAAAACGGGAATGCTGCTTTTACCAGGCGGCGCCTGGGCTACAGGAAAGGTAACAGCCAGGGAGGTAACCGGCGCAGCATCAAAAGTATAAGTGGCCACCGGCGTTGCTTCGGGCACGGGGAATATTAAGGAACCGGCGCTTTCAGGCGTACGGTGGTCGTTTTTCAGCTTTATCTCTTTGTATTGATCCTCACAGCATTTCTTTTTGGAGGTGGCGTTTACAGCGCTTTTTTTCATGCCGCAAACGCTGCAATGGTCTTTTTTGCGGTTGCCCAGCTCCCATTCCACCAGCTTGCCCATGCAGTAATGCAGCTGCACAGTAGCGCCCATGGCGGTGCTCATGTAAATGAAAGCTAATATAACAGCAATAAACCGTTTCATACAACAGCAAAGGTAATGGTAATACGCAATGGAAGCTTATATTATTTGCAACTTTTTTTATGTTTTAACAGGGGCGACCAAAAAAGAATCTAAAATGTAAAATGTTAAATAATAAATGTAAAAGTTGGAGGGCAAAGTTAACCGGGCCCGCACCGCAGCCAACTTTTACATTCTACATTTTACATTTATGATTTTACATTCTTTTCAGCCCCTGTATGCATTTATACATTGCTTGCCTTATACCCGGCTTTTTCCAACGCATTGATCACATCTGCACTGGTAATGGCGTTACCTGTTTTAACAACCAGTGTTTTATCAGGACTTTGCAGGTCCACGGTCCAGGTATCTTTACCGGCCACCTTATCCAGGTAAGGTGTAATAGTGTCTACACAACCGGAGCATTTAATGTTTGTTTTAAATTTTAATGTTTCCATACTATGCTTCTTTATGCTTATTAAATGTTTAATACGGGTTTATAATGCCGACAGCTTTAACCGCAGGCTGTTACTTACTACAGACACAGAGCTCAGGGCCATGGCGGCGCCGGCGATCATGGGATCCAGCAGGAAGCCGTTGAAGGGATATAATATTCCTGCGGCCAGCGGTATGCCTATCATGTTATAGATAAACGCCCAGAACAGGTTTTGCCGGATGGTGCGCACTGTTTGGCGGGAAAGGCGCAGCATTTGCGGCAGCGTGTTAAGGTCGGAGGTAATGAGCGTTATTTTGGCTACGTCCATGGCAATATCCGATCCTTTGCCCATGGCAATGCTTACATCGGCCTGGGCCAGCGCATGGCTGTCGTTAATGCCATCGCCCACCATGGCTACTACCTTTCCCTGCTGCTGCAGCTCTTTTACAAAAGCGGCTTTTTCCTCCGGCATTACGCCTGCCTTAAAGTGCTGCAGGCCTACCTGCCGGGCCACTGCGGCAGCGGTTTGCTGCTGGTCGCCGGTGAGCATATACACTGCAATGCCCTGCTGCTGCAGGCGGGTAATGGCTGCTTTGGAAGTGGCCTTTACCTGGTCGGCTATTGCCAGCACGGCCACTGCGTTATTACCGGCTGCAAATGCAATTACGGTTTTACCCAGCGCCTGCCACTCCTGTGCTTTTTGCGCCAGCTGCGTACCAGGTACAATGCCCTGCTCTTCCAGGAAGCGGGCGTTGCCAACGCGCCAGGTAACGCCCTCATATACTGCTGTTACGCCTTTACCTGTAACGCTGCTGATATTTTCCAGCGCAACCGGCTGTACGTTCTGCTGCTGTAAACCGTTTACCACGGCTATTGCCAGCGGATGCTCCGACTGCAGCTCCATGGCCAGCAGCACCTGTTTCCACAAAGGGTTATCCTGTATGGAAAAGGTATCTGTAAGCGCGGGCCGGCCTTCTGTAATAGTACCGGTTTTATCCAGTATAATGGCATTTACGCGGTGGGCCAGCTCCAGGCTTTCCGCATCCCGGATCAGCATGTGGTGGCTGGCGCCCTTGCCTACGCCCACCATAATAGCAGTGGGTGTGGCCAGGCCTAATGCGCAGGGGCATGCAATTACCAGTACGGTTACAGCAGCTAACAGGCCACGGGTAAATGCATAGTCGCCGCCGGCCACTATCCACACAACAAAAGTGAGCACTGCTATGCCTATTACCACCGGTACAAAAATACCGGCTATCTTATCAACCAGCTTTTGCACGGGCGCTTTACTGCCCTGCGCTTCCTGCACCATTTTTATGATACGGGCCAGCACAGTATCGTCGCCTACCTTTTCGGCCCTGAACTGAAAGCTGCCCTGCTGGTTAATGGTGCCGGCAAAAACTTTTGCGTTTGCTGTTTTGCTTACAGGCAGCGGCTCGCCGCTGATCATGCTTTCATCTACATAAGACGCGCCGCCGGTTACCACCCCATCTACCGGTATTTTTTCGCCCGGCTTTACCAGCAGCACATCCTGCACCTTCACCTGTGCAATGGGCACCTGCTGCATTTGCCCGTTTGGCTGCACCAGGGTTACGGTTTGAGGTTGTAAACCCATGAGCTTTTTAATGGCGGCAGAAGTGCCTGATTTGGCTTTTTCTTCGAGCAGCTTACCCAGGGAAATAAATGCAATCACCACTGCGGCTGCTTCAAAATATACATGTGCATGCAAGCCCCGCTGGTGCCAAAAAGCCGGGTATATGGTGTTGAAAACGCTGAATACCCAGGCAATACCGGTGCTAAGCGCTACCAGCGTGTCCATATTGGCTTTACCAAAACGGGCCTGCTTAAATGCGTTGATGAAAAAGCTGCGGCCAAAGTAAAAAACCACCGGGGTGGCCAGCACCAGCATCATCCAGTTAGCATAAGGCATGTTCATAAAGAACATACCGATTATTACTACCGGCAATGCCAGCAGGGACGACCAGATGGTTCTTGTTTTAAGACGTTTATAATATTGCTGCTGCGCCGCTTCCTGTATCTGCTGCTGGTTGGCAGTGTCAATAACCAGGTCGTACCCGATGGCGCGAACAGCTTTTTGCAGTGCTTCAGGGGTGGCTATGCCAGGATTGTATAAAACAGAGGCTGTTTGATTGGCAAAGTTAACGCCGGCTTCTTTTACACCGTTTACAGACTGCAGCATGGACTGCACGCTTATTGCGCAGGCGGCGCAGGTCATTTCCAGCACCGGGAATGTGTCTTTTTTAAGCGTAGCGTCAGCCGGTGCGGTTGTTTTTTTATGCCTGTCTATAGTAGTGGTTGCCATTTGAACCCTCCTTTTTATGCAAAGTTACTCCCGCCTGCAGGCAGGTCTTTTACATAATAAGGGGAAAAAATATCAGGATTTTGGGGAGGGGGGTGCTGATTTACCGCAGCACCACCTTCTCCAGCTCTTCCAGGGATTTATCTTTTGTTTCAGGCAGCATTTTTACTGCAAACAGCAGGTGCAGCACCATGGCTACGCAAAAAAAGCCGAATGCCAGCGTTCCGCCATGAGGCAGCTCTGCTACAATGGGAAATAACCACGTCATTACCGCTGCCCAGAACCAGTGCGTAAAGCTGCCCAGGGCCTGGCCTTTGGCGCGTACGGAGTTCGGGAAGATCTCTGCCAGGAACACCCATATCACCGCGCCCTGCGAAAATGCAAAGCTGGCGATAAAACCCACCAGGTACACCAGCACCATGTAGCCGCCGAAATCCTGCAGGTAAAACGCGCGGGCGGTTAACCCCAGGAACACGATCATGCCTATGGAGCCGGCAATGAGCAACGTTTTACGGCCGAATTTATCAATCACAAACATGGCAATGATGGTGAACACCATGTTGGTAACCCCTATGAGCACTGCCTGCAGCAGCGCGGTATCGCGCGCCAGGCCGGTCATGGAAAAAATGCGGGGCGCATAATACATAATGGCGTTAATGCCCGAGAACTGGTTAAAGGTAGCCAGCAGTATGGCGCATAATACCGGGAAAGAGAACTTGCGCGTAAACAGCTTTTCTGCATGCCCGCTGTTTTCCGCCTGCAAGGACGCGGCAATATCGGCCACAATAACATCGGCATCTGTATTGCCTAATGACAGCAGCACCTGCCGCGCATCTGCGGTACGCTGCTTTTTCATTAACCAGCGGGGGCTTTCCGGTATCAGGTATAACAGCAGCAGGAACAGCAGCGACGGTATTGCCTGTACGCCCAGCATCCAGCGCCAGGCGTCAATAGCTACCCATTTATTAATGAAGTAATTGGAAAAATAAGCGAGCAATATGCCCAGCACAATATTGAACTGGAATAATGCTACCAGCCGGCCGCGCAGCCGGGGCGGCGCAATTTCCGAAATATACATGGGGCCGGCCACAGACGATGCGCCAATACCTAACCCGCCGATAAAGCGGTAAATGAGAAAGGCCGGCCAGGAATGCGAGAGGCCGCAACCCAGGGCAGATACGATGTAAAATATGCCTACCAGTATCAGCACCTTTTTACGGCCGTATTTATCCAGCGGAATACCGCAGCCGATGGCGCCGATGATCGTACCTATTAAAGCAATAGAGTTGGTAAAGCCGTGCCAGAAACCATCCAGCTGAAATACATCTTTAATGGCCTGTTCCGCACCGGAAATTACCGCGGTATCTGCCCCGAACAGCAGTCCGCCTAAAGCGGCTACCAGGCAGCCGGTAAATAAGTTTCTATTCATGTTGTGAATTAATTAACGTTGATCCGTTCCTGTTGTACAGTGGAATTTTACGGGATAAGATACACATTATTTCATCATTTTCTCATAGGGCCGCCTTTCGTTCAAAAAGCGGCTTTTCCCCTTCTTTTTGCTTACTTACTGATTAGTCAGTATATTTACCGCCTGAAATAAATGAACATGGCGGATAATACCCGTGAAAAAATTATTGAGCTGGCCGATCACCTGATCCGCACCAAGGGTTTTAATGCGTTCAGCTATGCTGATATTTCGGCGCCGCTGGCTATTAAAAATGCAGCGGTGCATTATCATTTTCCTACCAAGGCCGACCTGGGCATCAGCGTTATTGAACGCGAGCTGCAGGGCATGGCGCTGCAGCAGCGTAAATGGGACAAGCTGCCGG
>NZ_DASTRI010000195.1:0-15832 GCF_035761305.1 Chitinophaga sp.
CGGGTTAATTTCAATCAGCATGCTTTTGGTGAGCACGTTGCGGCAGCCGTTGTTGATAACAGTAAGTGTTACGTCATGAAAGCCTATTTCGTCAAACTGGTGGCTGGGATTTTGCCCGGTAGCGCTACTGTTATCCTGCGGGAAGTCCCACAGCCATTCAGTACCCACAGGCACGGATTTGTTGGTGAAATTAAACAGGTCTGACTGGCAGCCTTTGTAATGGTCCACGTCAAAATCAACTTTCACAGGGCTGCCGGCTTCAATTGCCTGCGAAGCGCTCAGCTTACAGCCGTTTTCGGTTTCTATTTCCAGTGTAATTGTATAGTCGCCCTCTTGCGTATAGTCATGGGATGGTGTTTCAAGATTGGAGGTAGTGCCGTCGCCAAAGTCCCAGGTGTACTTTACAACAGCGTCTGCGGTCACTACCTGGGGGGTGAAATTTACAGTAAAAGGAATGCAGCCGCCATTGGTGCTCATCTGGAAGTTTACCTGCGGCTCCTGCACGCGCATATACGCCGGTTTGGTATTGGTGGCTCGGCAGCCAAACTGGTTAGTGACGGTTAGCCCTACGGTATAGCTGCCGCTTGCCGTATAGCTGTGTGTTGGATTTTGGGTGCTGGCTGCAGCACCGTCGCCGAAATTCCAGTTCCAGGCAGTGGCGTCCGGCGCTGTTGCCGTGAAAGTGGTATTGGTAGGTACATGGCAATCCGGGTTGGGCGTAGCCGTAAAATCCACTGCCGGCAAGGGATTTACATGTATTGTTTTGGTAATGCTTTCCTGGCAGTTATTGCCGAAGCTGGTGAGCTTTACTGTATAATCGCCCGGCAGCGGAAAGGTGAAGCTGGCATTAGGCGTATATTGTATGCTGCCATCCGGGAACTCCCAACGGGCCGACAGCGGTGCCGGAACGGTGGTATTGGTAAAGGTAACGGCCTGGTTTGAACAGCTGTTGCCGGTGGTAAAATCGGCCTTCATTTTCTGGATCTGTATATAATCCGGCGCAGACAGTGTTTGCTTACATCCTTCGGATGTAGCGGCGGTGAGCGTTACGGTAAAAGCGCCTTCGCTGGTATAGGTATGCTGGGGGGCGGCAGCTGTGCTGGTGGTGCCGTCGCCAAAATCCCAGGTGTAGGTAAGCGGCTCATTGGTAACGCTGGAGCTGGTGTTGGTGAAATTTACCGTAAGTGGGGTTGTACAGCTGCTTTGCACATCGCTGCTGAATTTTACAACCGGCGCATCCTGCACTTTTATTTGTTGGGTGGTGCCATTGGTACAGCCAAAACTGTTGGTTACGATATTGGCAGCTGTTTGTGTGCCGCCCAGGGTATAGGTATGGGTGGCGGGGCTGCCGCTGCCGTTAATGCCGTCGCCAAAATCCCAGGTAACGCTGGTAATGGTGCCGTCGCCCGGCGTACTGGTGTCTGTAAAGGTTACTGCCAGCGGCGCGCAGCCGCCAGGTACCGATGTGGTAAACGCAGGTACCGGCTTGTGGTACACCGTAACAGTTTTCTCTTTTTTGATCACAGCCCCGTCAGGATAAGTAACGGTTAGCGTAATTTTGTAAGTGCCTGGCGTGTTAAAGATCCTGGCAGGATTGGGATCTGTTACATCAGCCCCTACACCAAAGCTCCAGTTAAGGGAAGTGTAACCGGGGTCTGACTGGTTCTGGAATTGTACGGTTAATGGTTCGCAGCCACTCCATTTATTGGCGTCGAAATCCACATTATGGGTTTGCGCATGAACAATTGCAACAGGACACAGGTAGCAGCAAACCAGGCAAATGGTAAATCGTAGGAGCGTGCATTGGCTGAGCCAACGGCGACATAGGTGTTTCTGGTAATTCATTGGATAAGGTGCCCCGTCCCGCCGGGCTTGGATGCTTTCAAAAATGAAGCTAAAATTACTATAAATTACGTAATTCACTTATTAATTAACATTTGAATATGCATATATTGTTCAAAAATTTTTAAATAAAAGCAGGCTATGATTAAGTTATTCATTCAGCGTTATTTAGGAGCATTATTGTTGTGCATGCTGGCGCACGCAGCCACCGCACAGGAGGTGGATGTTAATACTTTTGAAAAGGGTATACAGCAACCGGCCATACAGGTGTTTGATGTAAGAACAGCCCAGGAATATAATACCGGCCATTTACCCAATGCCCTGCAGGCGGATTACACCAATAAGACCGAGTTTACAGAACGCGCAAAATACCTGGATAAGCAAAAGCCGGTATACATTTATTGCTTAAGCGGCGGCCGCAGCCATGCTGCTGCGCAATGGATGCGCGAGAACGGTTTTAAGAAAGTTGTGGAAATGGAAGGCGGCATCCGCTCCTGGACAGCGGCAGGCAAACCCCTGACAGGCGCCACTAAAGGCATAAAACAGCTGGCGGTAAATGATTTCCGGAACGCGGTTAAAAGCGGATGGGTGCTGGTAGATGTAGGCGCGGAGTGGTGCCCTCCCTGCCGCGCCATGGCGCCTGTGCTGGAGCAGTTCCTGCAAAAGCACCCGCAGGTAAAGCTGGTAAAGGTAGACGGCGGCCGTGACCAGGACGTCATGAAATCTGTAAACGCCAATGCCCTGCCCACTTTTATTGCCTATAAGGATGGAAAGGAAACCGGCCGCAAACAAGGCGTGGTAACGTTGCAGGAGCTGGAAGAAACACTGAGGTAATTGCGAATTATCAATTACGAATTACGAATTGATGCGGTGCGCAAATGTTGCCGGCGTTCATTCGTAATTCGTACTTGCTTTTAATTATTAGTTGTTAATTCCACGCATCGCATACCCTGCAAACAGCTCCGCCCGCAATTCGTAATTATTCGTATAATAATTTTCAAAGGCGCTTATGCACCGTTTTTGCGGGGGCGTAATTGACAATTCGCAATTCGTAATTAACTAATCCGTAATTCTCCTGTTTACAGCCCGTAAATGGGAAGAAACTTTTCCTCCGCATATTGTAGAAAATACCGGAAATCAAGCGGCTGCCCGGTAACCTTTTCGCACAGCTCATTGGAAGTGTAAAAACGTCCGTGGCGGTGAATGTTTTCCCTTAACCAGCTTAGCAGCTTCCCGTATTGCCCCCCGGCTATCTGCTCCATAAGGCCGGGTATCTGCTGCTTTGCCGCTGCAAAGAACTGCGCGGCATAAAAGCTGCCCAGCGAGTAGGTGGGAAAGTACCCAAAGCTGCCGTGCGACCAGTGAATGTCCTGCAGCACACCCTGGGTGGCCGCAGCTGCGCTTACATGCAGGTACTCCTGGTAATAGTGGTTCCATACCTGGTCCAGGTCTTTGGTGCTATAGGCGCCTTCCAGTAATCCCTTTTCTATTTCGTACCGGATCATTACATGAAAGTGATACGTTAGCTCATCGGCCTCTGTACGTATCAGCGAAGGCTGCACCTGGTTAATCCCTTTATAGAACTCGTCCAGCGAAATGTTTTGCAGGTTTTCCGGGAAGGTTTGCAGCAGCTTGCCGTAATGGTGCTGCCAGAAAGCCCTGCTGCGGCCTACATTGTTCTCCCACAGGCGCGATTGTGACTCGTGAATACCCAGGCTGGCGGCCTCGCCGCAGGGCAGGCCGTATTCGTCAACAGGCAGTCCCTGCTCATACAACGCATGGCCACCTTCATGAATGCAGCTCCAGGTCATGTTGCCAAAATCCTTTTCATCAATACGGGTGGTAACGCGTACATCCCGGGGATTAAAGCTGGTGGTAAAGGGGTGCTCGGAAATATCCTGCCGGCCGGCGCCCATATCATAGCCCATATCTTTTAGCAGACCAATACCCAGTTCCCATTGTTTGTTGCGGTCATAGTGAAGGTGCAGAAAGTCCTTATTCACCTGCGGGCGGGCCTCAATACGGCGCAGCAGGGGAGTAAGGGCGGTTTTAACCGAGTCAAAAATGGTGTCCAGCATGGCGGTGGTGGCGCCTTTCTCATATTCGTTCAGCAGGGCGTTGTAGGGATGGCCTTCAAAGCCCAGTATATGGGTTTCCTGTTTTTTCAGCAGTACCATTTTGGCCAGCAGCGGCTCAAATTCCGCGTAGCTGTTGGTTTTGCGGGCCTTTATCCAGGCGTGGTAGCAGGCGTTGGTAGTTTTCGACATTTCTGCTACAAAGCTGGCCGGGTATTTTTTATTCTTTTCATAATCCTCCTGCGCCAGTACTACGTTCCTGCGTTGAACAACATCCAGGTCGTTGCGGCTGCGCAGCTCCTGCAGCACATTGCCCAGCTCATCTGCCGTGAACATTTCATGCGCAATGGTAGAAAGGGTGGTAAGCTGCTGGCCGCGGAATCCGGCGCCTTTTTCGGGCAGGTAGGTTTCCTGGTCCCAGCCCAGTACTGCCATGGCATTGCGTACATCTGCATAAGCCTGCATTTTGGCAGTAAAGGTGCTGTATAGCTCGTTGGTGGGTTTCCGTGTGTTCATGGCGGCAAAATAAAAGAAAAGTTTTATTTGTTAACAGGCATACTTTTGTTTTGCCTGCAGGCGCGTTGCACAAACCGGTTTATACCGGTAGCATCTATGCCAAACAATCAGGGCTGGCCGGTGATCCGGTTTGCCATTGCCCCGCCGGAAGTGCGGCGGCGCTATACTGCGGTTACCTGGGTGCATCGCGGCTAACCTATACTATCATACGGTTATTTTCATTGTCCTGTGCAACCTCACTTCCATTGCGGTGCAACTGGTATGCTTCCCTCCTAAAAAGGCCCTTTTTCCCGGGTGAAACCCCAGCGAAACTCCTCCCCCCTACATAAACCCCTACATCCCCCCCTGCATGCTTTTCCGGGACCATCCTGGCAGCATTCCCCATCATTCAAAATCCCCTCTCGCCCTTATTCTTAATTATTCATTATCCATTCTTAATTAATTAATCCGGCCTCAATTTTCCTTATTTTGCCTCCTGATGAAAATCAGGGAAGTTATACAAGTCATTGAATCCTTTGCACCGCCATCCTTACAGGAAAGCTACGACAATGCAGGGCTGCTGTTTGGCAACCCGGGGTGGGAGCTTACCAATGCCCTCCTGGCCCTGGATGCTACGGAAGCCGTGATAGATGAAGCTATTGCCCGCGGCTGCAACCTGGTGATCGCCCATCATCCTATTGTATTTGGCGGGCTTAAGAAAATAACCGGCAGCAACTATGTGGAGCGGGTGGCTATCAAGGCCATTAAACATGATATTGCTGTATATGCCGCCCATACCAACCTGGATAATGTGCGCAACGGCGTATGCGCCATGATGGCGGCCCGCCTGGAGCTGCAGCAGTGCCGCGTGCTGGCCCCTAAAAAAGGCCTGCTCAAAAAGCTGTACACCTTTGCCCCGCATGACCAGGCGGAAAACGTGCGCAGCGCGCTTTTTGCCGCCGGGGCAGGCAACATTGGCAACTATGATGAATGCAGCTTTAACGCGGCAGGCACCGGCACTTTCAGGGCCGGCGCCGGTACCCATCCCTATGTAGGGGAGCAGGGGCAGCGCCATGCAGAGCCGGAAACAAAGCTGGAGGTTATTTTTCCCGCTTACCGGGAAGGCGCCGTTATACAGGCCCTGCTGCACAGCCATCCCTATGAGGAGGTAGCTTACGACATCATTAGCCTGGATAATGCCTGGCAGCAGGCCGGCTCGGGGCTAATAGGCGTTCTGGCGGAACCCCTGGATGAAAAAGCCTTTCTGCTGCTGGTAAAGCAGCAGTTTAACACGGGCTGCGTACGGTACACCCCCCTGCGGGGCAAACCGGTACGGAAGGTGGCGCTTTGCGGCGGTGCGGGCAGCTTTTTGCTCAAAAAAGCCATTAGCGCGGGAGCAGATGCCTATATATCTGCCGACTTTAAGTACCACGAGTTTTTTGATGCTGAAAACCAGCTGGTTATAGCAGATATTGGGCACTTTGAAAGTGAACAGTTCACAGTTGATTTATTTTACAATATTTTGACAGAGAAATTGCGTAATTTCGCGCCTCTTAAATCTACTATTCACACAAACCCGGTAAATTATTTATAAAATATATGGCTACCGTAAAAGAGTTCTCCGTAGAAGAAAAATTGGTGTCTGTGCTCAGACTGCAGAAGATCGATTCCAAGCTGGACGAGATCCAGGTGTTGAAAGGGGAGTTGCCGATGGAAGTGAAAGACCTGGAAGATGAGGTGGAAGGGTTAAATACCCGCCTTTCTCATGTTGAGGATGAGCTGAGGGGTATCCAGGACTTTATTGCCAACAAAAAAGCAGCTATCAAGGAGTCCGAAGCGCTGGTTAAAAAGTACGAGAAGCAGCAGGATAATGTGAAGAATAACCGCGAGTTTGAAGCAATCACCAAGGAAATTGAAATGCAGACCCTGGAGATCAAGCTGGCGGAAAAGCATATCAAGGACGCAAATGAGGAAATAAAGGATAAAAGCCGCCTGCTCGAATCTGCAAAAAAAGCCATCGTTGATAAAGAAGCTAACCTGAAACACAAGAAAGGCGAGCTGGAAAAGATCATCAGCGAAACGGAAAAAGAAGAGCGCCAGATACGTAAAGACAGTGAAGACGCCCGTACCAAGGTGGAGCCACGCCTGCTGGCAGCCTACGAAAAAATCCGCAAGAACTACCGTAACGGCCTGGCCGTGGTATCTATCGTGCGCGATTCCTGCGGTGGTTGCTTTAACGCTATTCCCCCCCAACGCCAGGCAGAGATCCGTCAGCGTAAGAAGATCATTGTTTGCGAACACTGCGGCCGCATTGTGGTAGATAATGACCTGGATGCTACCGTAACCATCTGAGCATAGTTTATAAAGATATAAAGTCCCGTCCCGGAAACCCACCGGGAACGGGACTTTTACTTTTACTGCCGTTGTTCCCTGCGTTTAATTATGCCGCTCTCTGCACAATTGGAATAGATTTTGAAATACTTTTGCGCATGCGCATTTTCCTGTCCATTCTATTACTTAGTATATCATTTACCGTTAGCGCCCGTCAAAAGGTGTACGATTTTAATACCCGCTGCCAGCAGGCTTATGAAGCCATTATGCAATTGCGTATAAACGATGGCAAAGCCCTGCTGGAAGCGGAAAAGAAAGAACATCCCGATAACCTGATCCCTTACTTCCTGGATAACTACGCCGATTTTTTTACATTATACTTTAATGAAGACCCGGCGGAATACGCTGCCAAAAAAGGACTGCGCGCCAGCCGGCTGTCGCTCATGGAGCAGGGGCCCGATAGTTCTCCTTATTACCTGTACTCCCAGGCCGCTATCAAGTTCCAGTGGGCCATGGTACGCGTTAAGTTCGGGGAAAAATGGGATGCTGCCTGGGAAATACGCAAGGCGTTTATGATGCTGAAAGACAACCAGCGTAAATTTCCGCAGTTCCCGCCTAACACCATGCTTATAAGCGCGATGCAAACGGTATTTGGCACCATTCCCGACGGCTATAAATGGATCAGCAGTGTGCTGGGCATGAAAGGCAGTATTAAACAGGGCATGCAAAACCTGCAGTCGTTCATTGACAGCAACGCCCCGCTGGCCCAAACTTTCAGGCCCGAAGCCTATTACTATTACTGCTACCTGAAGCTGTTCATGGAAAGTAACCCCGACGAGCTGTGGCAGTTCATACAACGCCGGCAGCTCGACACCCGCAACAACTACCTTTTTGCCCTGATGGTGGCCAACCTGGCTGTAACCAACCTGAAAGCCGACCTGGGTATTAAAATATTAACAGAACGGAATAACGGCCCTGCATACGCCGGCATCCCCTACGAGTATTATTTAATGGGCCTGCTGAAAATGAACCGGCAGGATGATGATGCCCATGTGTACCTCGAAAAGTTTATCAATACTTTCAAAGGAAAGTTCAATGTAAAGGAAGCGTTGCAGCGTTTAAGCTGGTACTATTACCTGCACGGCAATATGGAGGCCGCCAATAAATACCGCAATCTCATATTAACCCGCGGCAGCGCAGAAGCCGACAACGACAAGCAGGCGCTCAAAGAAGCCAGAAGCGGTAAATGGCCCAACAGCTTTTTGCTGAAGGTACGGCTGCTGAGCGATGGCGGCTTTTTTAACGACGCGCTGAAGCTCATGCAAACCAAAAAAGCTGCTGATTTTGCGTTGATCGAAGAAAAGCTGGAATATGCTTACCGCCTGGGCCGCATTTACGATGAAATGGGATCGGATGACCAGGCCATTGCCATGTACGATGCTACGGTAAAGGCAGGCAGCAACCGCCCGGAATACTATGCCGCCAGGGCCGCCCTGCAAATGGGATATATATACGAAAAACGTAACGATAAGGTCAAAGCCCGCCAATGTTACCAGTCCTGCCTGGATATGCCCGACCATGATTTTAAGAACTCCCTTGACCAGCGCGCCAAAGCAGGCCTTCAAAGGGTAGGGGGGTAGACTGAAAGAATGTAAAATGTAAAATTTTAAATACTAAATGTAAAAGTCGCGTGCAGTGTACATTAGGAGCATTAGTGTGCCGGATAACACAATACCAGACTTTTACATTTTATATTTTAGATTTATGATTTTACATTCTTTAGTGCCGCTAACCGCAAATACAATTCGTACCCGCGCGCTTATTTTACAGCGGTGCTGCCGTTAAAGCAGCGCCGCAACGCACATTGTGCAAAACTTATTATTTAAAATTCAGGCATTTCATTTTAATTCGTACCCGTAACGCAAAAGCCCTATGTTACAGAAACTGACAGTTAAGAACTATGCGATTATTGACCACCTGGAGGTAGATTTCTCCGGCCGCCTGAATATTATCACGGGCGAAACCGGCGCGGGTAAATCCATTCTCATGGGTGCGTTATCGTTAATACTGGGTGAGCGGGCCGATACCGGCGTGCTGTTTGACAAAACCGGCAAATGCGTGGTAGAAGGCGTATTTAAGATAAAGAAAGCGCTGGTGGCTGATTTCTTCCAGCAGCATGAGCTGGACCTGGAAGATGTGCTCATCATTCGCCGTGAAGTAAGCGCCAGTGGCAAATCCCGCGCATTTGTAAATGATACGCCGGTAAACCTTTCGCAGCTGGGAGAGTTGAGCAGCTACCTGGTAGACCTGCACCAGCAGTTTGATACCCTGGAACTGGAAAAAAGCGATTTTCAACGCCGCGTGATAGATGCCCTGGTGAACAAGCCCGAAACCCTGCAGCAATACCAGCAGCTATGGCAGCGCTATACGCAGGTGCAGCGACGTTTAAAACAGCTGCAGGACCAGCGCGACAGCGCCAACAAAGAGTTGGACTATAACAAGTTCCTGCTGGATGAGCTGGAAGATGCCGCTTTTACCGAAAATGAAATAGAAAACCTGGATGCCGAGCTGCAGGTGCTTACCCATGCGGAGGAGATTAAGAACGCATTGAGCAAAGCCTGCTTTCAGCTAAAGGAAGATGAGCAGCCCATGCTGCAGCAGCTGAAACAGCTGCAGTCCGCCCTGCAGGCCATGGCCGGCTATCAGCAGGAGCTGCCCGCCCTGGTAGCGCGCCTGCAATCATCCTACCTGGAACTGCAGGATATTGCAGATGAAATAGAGCGCATTAACGATGGCATACAATACGATGCCGCCCGCATAGCGCAGCTAAATGAACGCACTGCCACCGGCTACCGCCTGCTTAAAAAACATGCCGTGCAAACCACGGCCGACCTGATTAACATTAAGGCAGCGCTGTCTGTTAAGGTAGAAAGCGCGCTGAACCTGGATGAGCAGCTGCTGGAGCTGGAGAAAGAGCAGCAAAGCCTGCAACGCCAGCTGGAGCAGCAGGCAGCGGCCATTACCGCCCTGCGCACACAGGAGGTAAGCCCGTTTGAAGAAAAGGTAAATGCCCTGCTGGCACAGGTAGGCATGCCCAATGCGCGCCTGAAGGTGAGCATTGCGCCCGGCGCCCTGCAGGCCTGGGGGCAGGATAATATCGAGTTCCTGTTCGACGCCAATAAAAGCGGGCAGTTTGCGCCTATACGAAAAGTAGCCTCCGGCGGTGAGCTAAGCCGTTTAATGCTATGCATTAAATCACTGGTAGCACAGTCTGTAGCATTGCCCACACTGATATTTGACGAGATAGACACCGGTATTTCAGGGGAAGCGGCCCGGCAGGTGGGCGTAATACTCAAAGACCTGGCCCACGGCCACCAGGTGATTTGTATTACCCACCAGCCGCAGATAGCCGGCAAGGCCGATGCGCATTACTTTGTATATAAGGAAAACAGGGATGGCAAGGTAACCACGGGCGTACGCCTGCTGGGTACAGAAGAGCGTATTAATGCCATTGCGCAGATGCTCAGCGGTGAAAAGCCCACTGCCGCAGCCCTGGAGAATGCGAGGGAAATGGTGGCCGGTTAAAGGCGGCCGGCAGTTAAATATCTAATAGCAGTTTTTTCAACTATAACAACTATTTTTGCCGGAAATTAATTTTTGACCCAATGGCTCATAACTTATTACAAGGAAAGAAAGGTATCATATTCGGTGCGCTGGATGAGCAATCGCTGGCGTGGAAAACAGCTTTGCGCTGTAAGGAAGAGGGAGCCCAGTTGGTGCTGACCAATGCCCCTATAGCGCTGCGCATGGGCGAAATAAAAAAGCTGGCCGAAACCTGCGATGCACCGGTAATTCCGGCGGATGTGACCAATATGGACGATCTTAAAAATCTCTTTACAAAAGCCATGGAGCACTTTGGCGGTAAGGTGGATTTTGTGCTGCATTCCGTAGGTATGGGCATGAACGTGCGTAAGGGCCGCCCCTATACCGACCTGGATTATGACTTCAATCATAAAACGTTTGATATTTCCGCCATGTCACTGCACCGCGTGCTGCAAACAGCTTACCAGCTGGATGCGATCAACGACTGGGGCTCTGTAGTGGCGCTCACCTATATTGCTGCGCAAAGGGTATTCCCCGACTACAGCGAAATGGCCGATGCCAAGGCTCTGCTGGAATCTATTGCACGCAGCTTTGGCTACCACTACGGTATTCGCAACAAGGTGCGTATTAACACCGTATCGCAGTCGCCCACCAAAACCACGGCAGGCAGCGGCGTAAAAGGCTTCGACGGCTTTATGTCGTATGCAGAGAAAATGAGCCCCCTGGGCAATGCTACCGCCGACCAGTGTGCCAACTACGTGGTAACCCTGTTCTCCGACTTTACCCGCATGGTAACCATGCAAAACCTCTTCCATGACGGTGGTTTCTCCTTTACTGGCGTATCTGCCGGTATTGTAGCGCAAATGGAAAAATAAAAAGTAAAAAATAAAAAAGAATAAAGCCTGCAGCGGATAACTGCAGGCTTTATTCTTGCATGTTACAATCATTGTCCATCATCCGCCCAACCTTCTTTTTTCCCGGTATTTATTCGCATAAAAAAGCCTGCAGCGCGTGCTACAGGCAATCTATTAATAGCTTAACAGTTAGGGAAATCAATACAAAGCACATTGCAAAGTTGCATAAGTCAGGGGATGTACGCTTTACTTACCAGCTTTACAGGCCAACGGGCTTTTTGTTTTTTGCCCTCAGCTTTTGCCTTTCACTAATATTCGTCTTCGTTAAAGAAAAAGTCATCTTGTGATGGATAGTCAGACCATATATCTTCTATCCCTTCGTAAATTTCCCCTTCATCCTCCAATTCCTGCAAATTCTCAATCACTTCTATCGGTGCACCGGAACGGATGGCATAGTCTATCAGTTCGTCTTTCGTAGCTGGCCATGGAGCATCCTCCAGGTATGAAGCTAATTCTAATGTCCAGTACATGTTAGTAAAATTTTTACTGCCTTAAATTTTCGCAAAAGTATTATTTAATTTGAAATAAACAACTATTACTATTTTAACGGTGAATTACTTTTCTTTGAGTATGTTAGTTGCTCGCAATCTTACCAAAAACTATTCCAACTTACAGGTCGTAAAGGGAGTAGACATTACCGTAGCGCAGGGAGAAATTGTAACCATCGTAGGCTCTTCCGGGGCCGGAAAAAGCACCCTGCTGCACCTGTTAGGCACCCTGGACACGCCCAACTCCGGCGAAGTATACCTGCAGAATGTAAACATTACCAGTTTAAAAGGAAACGCCCTGGCCGATTTCCGTAACCGGAACATTGGCTTTATTTTCCAGTTCCACCACCTGCTGCCGGAATTTACGGCCCTGGAAAATGTATGCGTACCCGGATATATTGCAGGCACCCGTAAAAACCTGGTAAGGGAACGGGCCAGCTTTCTGCTGGAAACCCTTAACCTGCAGCACCGGATGGACCACAAGCCCAATGAATTATCCGGCGGCGAGCAGCAGCGCGTAGCCGTAGCCAGGGCCCTCATTAACACCCCTGCCATTGTAATGGCCGATGAACCTACCGGTAACCTGGACTCTAAAAATGCACGGGAGCTGCACCAGCTGTTTCTTCAGCTGCGCGACCAGTTTAAGCAAACTTTTATTATTGTTACCCACAACGAAGAGCTGGCGCCTTTAAGTGACCGGCAGCTCACCATGAAAGACGGGAAGATTATTTAAACCCGCGGTTTCCACACCACCTCCGGCACACCCAGCCGGTGCCCTGTCCAACGGGCTAAAACAAACAAATAATCGCTCAGGCGGTTAATGTATTGCAGCACCAGGGGCTCAATAAAATCGCCGGCTTCCTGCATGCCTACGCATAAGCGCTCTGCGCGCCGGCATACGCAACGCGCCACGTGGCAGGTAGACACCGCTACATGCCCGCCGGGCAATATAAACGATTTCATCACAGGCAGCTCCTCATTCATGGCGTCTATACTTTTTTCCAGCAGCTGTACATCTTCCGGTTTCAGGTCAGGTATGCTCATACCTGTTTCCTTTTCCGGGTCAGTAGCCAGGGAAGCGCCAATGGTAAATAAACGGTCCTGTATCTCTTTCAGTAAAGCATTGGTGGCCGTGTCGGTAATATGGTCATTTACCAGGCCAATGTAAGAGTTCAGCTCATCCACCGTACCGTAGGTTTCAATACGCAGGTGGCTTTTAGGCACTTTGGTGCCGCCTATAAGGGATGTTTTGCCCTTGTCGCCGGTTTTGGTGTATATCTTGGTAGACATGATCTCAGGAAATAGCCGGTTGCAGGTATTTCTCGTTCAGCTTATCTGTTTCAATTACGCCGTCGCGTAAACGTACTACGCGGCGTGCATGGTCGGCAATATCCTCTTCGTGCGTTACCAGCACTACGGTATTGCCGGAGGCATGGATCTGGCCGAATATATCCATAATTTCCACCGATGTTTTGGTGTCCAGGTTACCCGTGGGCTCATCGGCCAGTATCAGCGAAGGGCTGTTTACCAGGGCGCGCGCAATGGCTACACGCTGGCACTGCCCGCCCGAGAGCTCGTTGGGCTTGTGCTTATAGCGCTGCTCCAACCCTACCTTTTTGATCACCTCCATTGCCATCTCTTCCCGGGTTTTTTTATTCACGCCGGCATAGATCAGGGGTACTGCCACGTTCTCCAGCGCAGACAGGCGGGGCATCAGGTTAAACTGCTGGAACACAAAGCCTATTTCCTGGTTACGTACGCGGGCCAGCTCATTGTCCTCCATCTTGCTTACATCATGCCCGCTCAGCACATATTTGCCGCTGGTAGGAGTGTCCAGGCAGCCCAGTATGTTCATGAGGGTGCTTTTACCGGAGCCCGAAGGGCCCATCAGCGCTACATACTCATTCTTGAAAATATCCAGCGAAATGCCTTTCAGCACCGGCAGCTCATTGCGGCCAATGAAGTAGCTTTTGCGGATATGTTCCAGGTGGATGACAGAATCAGGTTGCATAGTAACAGGTTATTTCTTAATGACTTTGGGCACCTTAAAATACTGGTCGTTTGCCGATGGGGCGTTCAGCAGCCCCTCTTCCCGGGTAATGGAAGGCACCACCTTGTCCTCACGGAACACGTTGTAATTCTCCGTCAGGAACAGCAGGGGTTTTACATTCGTGGTGTCCAGCTCATTCAGCTTTTCCACAAAGGTGATCATGCGCTGCAGGTCATGCTGTATGCCTGCCCTTTCCTGCTCACTGAACTCCAGCCTGGCCAGGTTAGCCAGCTGTTGTACTAATGCATCATTTACTTCCATGATCAAATTAAATAAAAAGAAATTAAAATATTACTGATAAATATGACAGTGCCTCAAAATTAGGGATAAATGGGGATTTATTATCTTGCACCCCATTATGGCAACAGGAAAAGAAATTGTAGTAAGTGGCATTCGTTCTACCGGCTTTTTACATCTGGGTAACTATTTTGGCGCTATCCGTAATTACGTGCGGATGCAGGAAGATTATAACTGTTATTTTTTTGTGGCAGACTGGCATTCGCTTACCACGCATCCTGATCCTAAAGACCTGCGGGGCAACGTGTACCGGGTGGTGGCGGAAAACATCGCCTCCGGCCTGGACCCTGAAAAAGTGGCGCTGTACGCACAAAGCGATATACCGGAAATAGCAGAGCTGTACCTTTTGCTGAACATGTTAGCCTATAAGGGCGAGCTGGAAAAAGTGCCCACCTTTAAAGACAAGGTGCGCATGCAGCCGCAGAATGTGAACGCAGGCCTTTTAACTTATCCTGTATTAATGAGCGCCGATATACTGGTGCACCGTGCGGTGAAGGTGCCCGTAGGTAAAGACCAGGAGCAGCACCTGGAAATGGCGCGCAACTTTGCGCAGCGCTTTAACGCCCGCTATGGCGAGCTGTTTCCCGAACCAACGGCCTTTAACTTCGGCGGTAACCTGGTACGCATACAAAGCCTGGATGGCAACGGTAAAATGAGTAAAAGTGAAAATGAGATGGCAACGTTGTATCTTAACGATACAGATGAGCTGATCCGTAAAAAGATCATGAAGGCGAAAACAGACAGCGGCCCCGCTGAACCGGGCGCACTCATGCCCGACAGCGTTGCCAACCTGTTTACGCTTATGCAGCTGGTAACAGCGCCGGAGGTGGTAAAAACCTTTGAGCAGGCCTACCAGGATCAAACCATCCGCTATGGCGATATGAAAAAGCAGCTGGCAGAAGATATGGTAAGCTTTATGGCCCCCATCCGTGAAAAGGCGAAGGCGCTGCAGCAGGACGCCCCTTATCTGCAAAAAATATTAAAAGCCGGTGCAGAAAAAGCAAGAGCGAGCGCGGCACAAACTTTGCAGGCAGCAAGGAAATTAATCGGGATCAACTACTATTAACCGCCGATGATCTTTCTACACTTACCACAATAAACGCATGGCAAAACTTAACAAGATTAAACACATTGCAATAGCCGGTAACATCGGCGCCGGCAAAACCACCCTTACTGAAGCATTGGCCAAACATTACAAATGGACCCCCCAGTTTGAAGATGTGGAGCATAACCCTTACCTCAATGATTTTTATGAAGACATGCCCCGCTGGTCTTTTAACCTGCAGGTATATTTCCTGCACGGCCGCTTAAAGCAGTTGCTGGAAATACAGAACGGCAAGGACACCGTTATACAGGACCGCACCATTTATGAAGATGCGCACATTTTCGCCCCCAACCTGTATGAAATGGGCCTTATGACCAAGCGTGATTTTGACAACTATTTCAACTTTTTTGAAACGTTGAAATCGATGGTAAAACCACCGGACCTGCTGATTTATTTACAGGCCTCTGTGCCCACGCTGGTAGCGCAGATACAGAAACGCGGCCGGGAGTACGAAGAGAATATCCGCCTCGACTACCTGAAGCGCCTGAATGAATACTATAACAACTGGATCGAAAAATATAACGAAGGCCCGCTGCTGATAGTAGACATTGACAAGAACAAATTTCCCGACAGTGAGGAAGATCTGGGAGAGATTATTTCCCGTATAGACTCCCAGCTGTATGGCCTGTTCT
>NZ_DASTRI010000196.1:0-13352 GCF_035761305.1 Chitinophaga sp.
CGGATCCGCATAAAAATCTGTATCCAGCCAAAATACAGCAGGCTTCCTATAATGAATGTGAAAAACAGCTGGGTGTTATAGGTAACCAGTATGATGGAATAGATGAAAAAATTAAAAATGGAAAACAGCGTATTAAGCACCGATCCGGTGAGGAAGCCCTGTATTTTACCGTGGTCGCCGATCCGCTGCAAGGTATCGCCCGTGTGCCGGAGATCAAAATAAGAAAGCGGCAGCCGCGTTAGCTTTATCCAGAAATCAGACAGGATAGATATGTTAAGGATGTTTGAGATGCGCATCATTAGCCGGCTTCTTATAAATTCAACGGTAGAGCTGCTGAAGGTAAGCATCAGCTGCGCTATCAGCACAATGGTTATATAATGCAGGTTTTGGGTATTGATGCCTGTATCTACAATGCTTTGCGCAAGAAAAGGGAAGATCAGCTGTATAAGGGAGGTTACCAGTAATGCAATAAATACCTGCACTACCTGCCAGCTGCTGGATCGCAAATATTGGGTAACGGTGCTCCAGGAGAGCTTATGTTCTTTTTCACCCTCCTGTTCATAAAACCGGGGAGAAGGCTCTAAAATCAACGCCAGGCCGGCCTCCTCCCCTTCATCATTTACCGCCGAAAGCCAATGCTGCTGAAATTCCACGGGCGAGCAGCCGATAAAACCGGTGCCCGGATCGGCCACACGGATCTTGTGCCGGTTCATTTCCACCAGCACTACAAAATGGCTTTGATCCCAGTGAAGTATGCAGGGCAGCGGCACCTCATGCAGCTTTTTGAACGTTATGCGCGCGCCGCGGCTGCGCAGGCCAATGCGCTCTGCGGCTTCGCTGATGCCTAACATAGATACTCCCTGCTTATTAAACCCGGTCTTTTGTCTTAATGTATCGGCATTATAATGCCTTCCGTAATACATTGCCACCATTCTCAGGCAAGTGGGGCCGCAATCCATAGCATTCATCTGCTTGTAAAAGGGGAAACGCTTCAGCGACATAGGTAGTAATTAAACAACGGTTAAGATTACAAATACAAACACGATTAACAATATTCAATAGCCCAGTTTCACATCCGGGAACACCGGACAACTATTTCAGCTTTTTTCCTGGTTATTTGAGTTAGGACCTGGTATCAGCGGAATTGAATACTAATTTTAAAAAATTTTTGTTCATAAAAAATAGTATCTCAAAAAAAACTTAGCAGGCGAACAACTACCGGTTATGATTATTTCAATTTCTGCTTTTTTTATTTACCTTTAAAAGAAATAACCAAGTAACCTTTTCATTTAACCGGTTTTCGTAGTCTATAACCCAAAAACCCAAACTATTTATCTCATGTCTTTAAAAAGGTATCTGGAAAAGCTCCGGTTCATTGACTGGCTTATCTGCACCAAATCAACCGGTAAACAAAAAGACCTGGCTGACCGGTTGGGCGTTAGCGTAAGCACCGTTAATGAATATTTAAATGAGATGAAGGAGGCAGGATTTCCCATCCGGTACTGCCACAAGCGGCAAACCTATTTTTATGAACGGGAAGGCCGTATGGTAAATTCGTTATTTGAGGAACGGCTTGACAGGGAAGCCTTGAAGAAGGCCAATGGCGGCGCATACCCTGTATATGAACATATCGTCACATCTTATCTTTTGGTAGTCCGTTAACGCTTCACAAACTTGTTATGCTGCTTCATGTGTTAGAGCGCCGTTCAGCTTTGCTGTGAACGGACAGGCAGCTGCTTGCAAAAATATCCGCGAAAAAAAATAAAAAAGGCAGGCACTCCGATTATATCGGAGCACTGGTTAAGAACTTTGGGCAAAAGGAAGAAAAAATCACCTATGCTTCGCCTGTTTACGCCCGTTAAGGAAAATTGCATTCAAAGCGCCGCTATGCTGCTTAAAGCGCTGAAGGTAAATGTTACCGGAAACAGCTTACAGGAGGCGCTGCAAAGCCACCCTGATTATCCCAGCCTGTTAAGCGTAAGCGATGTGCTAATGGCTTACGGGGTAGAAAGTGTAGCCTTTAAAGGAGATACCGCCTACCTGCATGAAATACCCACACCATTCCTGGCACAGTTGAAAAAGGATAATAACCGGGATGCCTTTACAGTAGTATTGTCTGTTGAAAATGATACGGTCCGCTACTTTAATCCCGACAAGTATTGCTTTGAAAACATTTCCATTGCCGGCTTTGAAAAAAAGTGGGTTTCAAAAGTCATTTTGCTGGCTGAAGCAGGCGAAAACCCCGGGGAAAAAGATTATACCCGGCGGCACATTACACAGCTGCGCAGCAAAATAATGTACTATGCCGGCATACTTGCCATTCCCTGTATTACGCTGGCTGCTGGGTTGCTGAATATCCTGCAACATGGAAAATCCGCATTATATCCGTGCCTGTTCACCGGCCTTACGCTTACGGGGTGCATAGTCACCTTCCTGTTGTTATGGTATGAGCTGGACAGCCACAATCCGCAGCTGGCGCAGCTTTGCAATTACAACAAAAAAACAAGCTGCCAGGCGGTGCTGCAATCAGCCGCATCCAGAATATGGGGCATCAGGTGGAGCGCCATTGGCTTTACTTATTTTTCAGGCGGGCTGCTGACATTACTGCTCACCGGCTTTTCCAATATGCCTGCTCTTTTTATACTGGCATGGCTGAACGTGATTGCCGCCCCTTACATCCTATACTCCCTGTACTTCCAATGGCGCGTTATAAAGCAATGGTGCGTACTGTGTTTATGTGTGCAGGGCCTCCTGGCAGCCCAGCTGTTTACAACGCTGGCCGGCGGCTGGCATACCGCCCTGCCGCCCGACTTATTTGCGGTAACCACTGTTTTAGTTCCGGCTGCTGTTGCTTTTTTAATACCGGCGCTTTTTCTGCACCTGTTTATACCGGCATACCGCAGCGCAAAGGAAGGCAGGGGCCACTATACCGAGCTGCGGCGGCTAAAGCAAAACGCCCAGCTTTTTGACGCGCTGCTGGCCAGGCAAAAGATGATAACGGAAGACAGCAACGGCCTTGGTATTGTACTGGGCAACCCCAATGCTGCCCATAAGATCATAAAAGTATGCAATCCTTATTGCGGGCCCTGTGCAAGAGCGCACAAGCCGCTGGAAGAGCTGCTGCACGAAAACCCTGATGTGCAGGTGCAGATTATTTTCACCGCCAGCAATCTTGAGGGCGACCGCCAAAGCGCACCGGTGAAACATTTGCTGGCCATTGCCCAAAGCGGGAATGCGGGCGCTATTGCCAAAGCACTGGACGACTGGTACCTGGCGGAACAAAAAGACTATGCCGCTTTTGCAAAAGTGCACCCGGTGAACGGCGCCCTGCAGGCACAGGACCATATGGTGGAGGCCATGTATAACTGGTGCACCAAAACCGATATAGCGTTTACGCCTACCATTTTTGTTAATAATTACCAGCTTCCGGAAATGTATAGCGTTACGGACCTGAAATATTTTCTTTCCGCATAACCAGCCTGTGGAAATAAATTCTTTACCTGCAGGATAAAGTACCATCTCTTCATCATTCAAAAAATCAAAAAATGAAAAAACTGAAGTTAAAAGCGCTGGAACTTGGCGCATCTGAGCTTCTTACAAGGCAACAGCTGAAAAACGTAATGGGCGGCAGCGGCAGCGGCGGCAGCACCTGCGAAGTTTCCGTTAACTGCTACCGGACTGTTTACGAAAATGGCCAATGGGTAGAAAAAGCCAACGGTTCCATTAAGTGCACCAGCGATACCGGCAACTGCACGCACGGCACCACTTACGTTAGCTGCGATGGACACACCATTAACTGCTGATCCGTTTTGCATTTATTACCCCCAACTCTGCCGGAAGAAAGATCAGCCTATGACCTGCATTTCGGCAGAACGGGGTTTTGCCGTACATACGGAAGCCGGTATTGATTTACCGCCACTAATAAGCGATTGTTATGAAACCTGCCGTATACGCCTGCATAGTATCATTAACCGTAGCTATTACCAGCTATGGTTACGGGCAACCCGGCCGGCAGCTGCCGGTATTGCTGAAAACAGCCGTTGGCAACGGGGCGTTTAAACCGCTCCTTTACAGTACTGAGCTGGTTGGCCCCGGTGGCATGAACTATGACCCGGAAAGGCAGTTTGCGGGCATACCCGGCAACCTTTCGGAGATGATTATTAAACAGCTGGATTTTCAGCCGGAACAGGGCGCCTATGAATTTTATATCCGTTTGCACGGCCGGATGCAGCCAGGCATGTTAATGCAGGAACTATCAAAATATCATGCAGATACGCTGGCGCTAAGCCGCACGCCTATTAAACATATGGTGTTCTTCCTGTCGGGCATAAACAAAAACGGTAAACGGGTTATTATTACAGATACCAATAATAACCTTGATTTCGGGGACGAAAGCGTTTTTGAATATGATACCGCTGCCCTGAAAGCGGCGCCGGATGAAATAACGGCCCGCCTGGCCGATCAAACCGTTTATTACCAGTATGCGTACCGCGGCAAGGTTTATGACAGAAGCTGCCATCTTAAAGTTTCGCCGGTGCCGTCGTATTACCAGTACCGCAGCCCCGTTGAAACGCGGCTGTATCTTGTTGCCTGGCTAAACGAGCACCAGGCAGGCGTTTTTACCAGCAATGGCAAAACCTGTATGATACAGGCCGGCACCAATAACCAGCCCCGCTTTGCTTTTACAGGCGTTAATACCAGCATCAGGGCAGGCATGCCAGCCGCAGGCAAAGAGCAGCTGCAACAGCTGCAGGAAGAATACCTGCCGGGTGACACCTTCACCATTAACCGGCGCAGGTACGTGTTTTCAAATATCACCGTGTTCGGCGATACGCTGTGGCTTTCCTATGTTGGAAAGGGCGCCGCTGTTTACGGCGCCGACTCCGGTAAGATTGCCTATAACATAGCAGGAACTGACCTGGAAGGCCGGCCCTTTGACCTGGGCAAGCTGAAAGGCCGCTATGTGCTGATAGATTTCTGGGGCACCTGGTGCAGGCCCTGTATACATATCATCCCCGACCTTGTTCGCATGGCCCGCAGATTTAAAAACAAGCTGCAGATTGTTAGCATTGCCTATGACAGCCCGCAGCATATGCCCGCTTTAAAGGCCATGATTGCGGAAAAGCACATGAGCTGGACCCATCTTTTCCAGGATATGTCGGCCCCGGATAAAAAGCCTGTCATTAACCAGTACCGGGTAAATACATACCCCACACAAATACTGATAGACCCGGAAGGCAGAATACTATCCAGGATCACTTCCGCAGACCAGGTTAGCCGGCTGGAGCAGCAGCTGGAACGGCTTATTAAAGAATAACCAGTTAAGAAACATGAGCACAACCATTCCCACATACATTATTAACCTTCAAAGCAGGGCAGACAGAAGAGCGCATGTGCTCGGGGAATTTGCCGGCCGTGATGAATTTGACATTACGCTGGTAACGCCCCTGGCTGCCGGCAGCGGGGCCGTAAGCTTATGGCGCACCATAAAACATATTGTGCAGGACCGGTTAAGCCCGGATGTTCCCTACATACTCCTTTGCGAAGATGACCATACGTTTACGGATGCATATTCCCCCGAAGCCCTGTTCCAGGCAATAGCTACGGCGCAGGCTATGGGAGCGGGGCTGCTTTCGGGGGGCGTTAGCTGGCTAACCAGCTGCGTGCAGGTATCGGAACACCTGTTCTGGATGGAAAAATTTTCAGGTCTACAGTTCACAGTGCTGTTCCGATCACTCTTTCCCGGCATACTGAATGCCGGGTTTGAGAACGGTGATGCGGCTGATTATAAAATGTCGTCATTAACCGGCGGCAAATATTTTATTTATCCTTTTATTTCTACCCAGAAAGATTTCGGCTACTCGGACGTAACCTCAAAAAACAACCAGGAGCGGCGGGTGGAAGACCTGTTCAAAACAACTTCCGAAAACATACAGGTACTGAAAAATGTGGCGGACTATTATGATAAAAGAAAGCTGGCCATGGATCTGCAAATACAGCCTGCACTGCTTGAGCAGCTTACCCTGCCTGCCTACGTGATTAATTTACCCGAAAGAACGGAAAGACGGCAGCACATTGCCCGGCAATTTGCAGGCCGGCCGGAATTTGATATTACAATCGTTGACGGCATCCGGCACGAAAAAGGCCACCTTGGCCTGTGGCTGGGCATCCGTAAAATTATAGCCCTTGCAATGGAAAATGACGATGATGTAATTGTGATTTGTGAGGATGACCACCAGTTCACCCCCCACTATGCAAAGCACCTGTTCCTGCAAACCATTCTTCATGTGCACGAGCTGGGCGCCGAGCTGCTTTGCGGCGGCATAGGCGGGTTTGGTACAGCCATACCCGTTACTGATAGCACCTGGTGGATCAATTCATTCATGTGCACACAGTTTATGGTGGTGTATAAAAGCCTGTTTCCCCGCATACTTGACGAGCCTTATGATGAAAACATTGTTGTGGAGGAAGTGCTTTCTTCCATAGCCAGCAATAAAATGACCTTTTATCCTTTTATCTCTACCCAGCAAAGTTTTGGCGGCGGCGATGTGGGACCGGTTCCCGGACGGATTGTATGCCCGGTGTCGCAGCTGTTTGAGCAAACCGATGCGCGCTTTCATAACATCCGTACCACCATGCCTCAACGAAACCTGATAACCTATTACCAACATGCCTGACACTAATATAAACCAAGCCGGCACAGGAATATCTGTGATTATGCCAACCTATAACCAGGGCGCTTTTATTGTAAGGGCCGTCAGCAGCCTGCTTGCCCAGGAGCATACGCATTGGGAGCTGATTATTATTAACGACGGCAGCACCGACTATACAGAAGAACTGCTGGTAAATTTCAAGTCGGACCCACGCATCCGTTATTGCAAGCACCTTACCAACAAGGGCCTGGGCGTGTGCCTGAATGAAGGTATGCGGCAGGCATCCTACAACTATATCTGCTACCTGCCCTCCGACGATATTTTTTATGCCAACCACCTCAGCACCCTGCTGGCCACCCTTACCGCCAATAACGATGCGGTGCTGTGCTACAGCGGTGTGCATCACAGCTATTCCGATACGGCAAGCGGCTCTTACAGAACCACATCGCTGGATAAGATACATGGATTTGCCCTGCAGCTGGTGCAGGTAATGCACCGGAAAACAACCTGCACCTGGATGGAGCGGCACGAGCTGGTAACCGACGACCTGGATAAAATGTTCTGGAGCCGCCTTTCCCGTGAAGGCGCATTTACAGGAACCGGGGTGGTTACCTGCGAATGGGCCGACCACCCTCACCAGCGGCACAAAATTATCCGGGAGAACAGCGCCGGCGGCATATACCTTTACAAACGCTATTACAATGTTCCCGAAGCCATCCGGTTCCATTCCACCATAGGCAATTATATTGATGAAACCCTGTTGTACAAGGACCTGGTAAAGGTGACCAACCAGCAGGATAAGCTTAAAATACTTGTAGTGGGAGAGCTTGGGTATAACCCCGAAAGACTGTATACGCTGGAAAAGCTGGGACATAAATTATACGGCCTGTGGCTGGAAGGCCCTCACTGCTATAATGCCGTAGGCCCTTTCCCCTTCGGCAACATTGAAGACCTTTCGCTGGATAACTGGCAGGAACAGGTTGAACAGATAAAGCCGGATGTTATTTATGCGCTGCTCAATTACCAGGCAGTACCCCTTGCCCATTACGTCATGCGCGCCAACCTGAACATCCCTTTTGTATGGCACTTTAAGGAAGGCCCTTTTTTCTGCAGATCGTTCGGCATGTGGAAAGAGCTGGTAGAGCTGTATTATAATGCCGACGGAAGAATTTACATTAACCCGGAAACAAAAAGCTGGTACGAACAGTTTATTGGCGATCGTGAACGGCCGTACCACATATTGGATGGCGATTTGCCGCTGGCCAAATGGTTTAGCGGCAACAGGTCGGCGCTGCGCTCCGACAGCGACGGGGCCATACATACCGTATCATCCGGCCGCCCATACGGGCTTACGCCTGAAGATGTGGGCGAGCTGGCCAGGCAAAACATACACCTGCATTTTTACGGCGACTATACACAGGCTTTCTGGTCGCATTGGATCAATGAATCGTTTGCCCTTGCAAAAGACCATTTGCACCTTCATCCCTACTGCAAGCCGGAAGACTGGATGCGGGAATATTCGCAATACGACGCAGGCTGGCTGCACCTTTTCAGGAGCGACAATAATGGCGAGCTGTTAAGATGCAAGTGGGACGACCTGAATTACCCTGCCAGGATGTGCACCCTGGCAGCCGCGGGCCTGCCGATGCTGCAACGCAACAACAGCGGGCACCTGGTAGCTTCCGAGCGCCTGATCAGAAAGCTTGGCATGGGCTTTTTCTTTAACACCATGCAGGAGCTGGCCGCACAGCTGAAGGATAAAGCAGCCGTTAAACAGGTTCGCAGCAATGTATGGGATAACCGGCTGCAGTTTACATTTGATGAGCATGCGCAGGACCTGGCCGATTTTTTTATGAAAGTAATAGCTGTGAAAGAGCAATCTGCACAGCTGCAGAAAACGCCTATCCTATGACAACAAAACCATACGACTACCTGGTTGTGGGCGCCGGCCTGTTTGGATGCGTTTTTGCGCATGAAATGCAAAAGCTTGGTAAAAAGTGCCTGATTGTTGAAAAGCGGGAGCATCCGGGCGGGAATATCTATTGCAGGAATATTGACGGCATCAATGTTCATTTGCACGGCGCGCATATATTTCATACCAACGACCGTAAAATATGGAATTACGTAAACCAGTTTGTGGAATTTAACGCCTATACGCATACGGTGCTGGCAAGGTATAAAAATGAGCTGTACAACCTGCCCTTTAACATGAACACCTTTTACCGGCTTTGGAATGTAAGCACGCCTGAAGAAGCTGTTAACATCATCCGGCGGCAGCAGCAACATTTGAACCTGCAGCAGCCGGCCAATCTAGAAGAACAGGCGATAGCGCTGGTGGGAACAGATATTTATGAGAAATTAATAAAAGGCTATACCGAGAAACAATGGGGAAGAAAAGCGGCCGACCTGCCCGCCTTTATTATTAAAAGATTGCCGCTGCGGTTTACTTTTAACAATAATTATTTTGACGACGCATTCCAGGGTATTCCCAAAGGCGGGTATAATAAGCTGATTGACGGGCTGACCGCCGGTATTGAGGTACGGTTAAATGTTGATTACTCCAGGCACCGCTATGAGCTGGACCAGCTGGCGGAGCATGTTGTTTTTACCGGCGCTATCGACGAGTTCTATCACTTTTCACAGGGCAGGCTGGAGTACCGCAGCCTTTCTTTTGAGCATACCATGCACCCATGCGCCAATTACCAGGGAACAGCTGTTATTAACTATACAGATGCTGAAACGCCGTACACCCGCACCATAGAGCATAAGCACTTTGAATACGGCCGGCAGCCTTTTACCATAGTTACCTATGAATTTCCAAAAGAGTGGAAGCCCGGGGATGAACAATACTATCCCATCAATGACGAGCGGAACCGCCGGGTATACAGCGCGTACAAAAAGCTGGCGGCGCAGGAGTCGCATGTTTTCTTTGGCGGCAGGCTGGCGGAATACCGGTATTATGACATGGACCAGGTAATTGCGTCTGCCCTTACAAGGGTAAAACAGCTATCCTCCAGGGAATTCCCCGCCATAGCAGATATATAGGCCGGCGCATTGGTTATTGTGTAACCGCGCTGCTTTCCGTGTCGGCTACCAACGATCTTAAAAACGCCCACAGGTCATCATGCAGCGTTTTAAATTCTTCCTTTAAATTAATGGTAAGCTCCTCCATCGTTATCCTGGAGATGGCTTTGAACGACTCATCGTTAAAATAGCCGGAGAGGGATGCGGCAACCGGATCTATAATATCGCGGTTAGCCAGCCGCTGGTTAAAATAAAAAAGATGGAGCATGGGCTGATCCATTACCGCCCATCTTGCCCTTCCTTCTGCCTGGCAGGTTTGATGAATGATCTCTTCATCCAGTATTGAATTAAATTGCTCATGGTTTAGCCCCAGCCAGAACTTCCTTTCAAAGAAAATACACCCGATGGAATACCCCGTGTTCCTTGCTATTTGCCTGGGCGCAAGGCCGCTGGTGCGTGCTATAAAATCACCGATGTTCAGGGTGGTCCACTGGTGTACCCACCAGGCAATGTAAGGCTCATGCCATATGGTGCCAAAGCTGCCGTTATTCACCTCACCGGGCATAAAGTCGTTTACGGCCCCGCCCCGCAGCCGGTAGTTGAACATGGCGGTGAAATCCTTTCTTTTATCAAAAATATCCAGCAGCTCGTTAAATCCCCAGCAGTTATTATTTATTAACCCGGTTGTAAAAGCTACCTTACTGTGTGCCGAATGCTCCACATAAGCATTGTGCAGCCCATCCAGCCAGTTCTTTTTTAAAGGGATCACATCATCATCTATCTTACAGATCCATTCCACCTCCTGTAAAGGCGCGTAGTCGGCCAGCACCTCTTTTATCGCAAAAAAGGCTTTTGCACCGGAGCAGATAGGGCGCACTACAAAACGGTTGCCGGGAGATTCAGCGGCCCATGCCCGCGCCACTCTTTCAACAATGGCGCTTGCCAGGGTATTGATACCGTTCAGGATCACTACTATTCTTTCATGTTCGGCAACGGTGTGGGGAAGCGATTTAAGCGTTAGCTGCAGGGATTCAAAGTCGTAGCTGGCAAGGATAATGAGGGCTCTGTTTACGTGGTTCATTTCGGGGAAGTTATATGGCTAAATATAAAACAAATTACCCGCATTTCGTACCGGAAATGGGGGCGGGTTCTTCACGTTCCACCATCCACTGCGTAAGCTTGTATTTAGGCAGCAGCTCACTTACTTTTTTCTGCAGCCATTTGGAAACCAGCTCAAATACAATAAATCCTATGATGATGGACAGCACCCATTCCATAGTGCTGTAGGTATGCTTGTCTACCACGGTTTTGCGGGCAGTAAGGCCCCATAAATTACGGATGCTGCGGGTAGTAAAAAAATGGGCTACCAGGCGCGTAGATGCCATGCCAATCGCAAATCCCAGGAAGTTGCCAATGTAATTGTTGCATACATACTCCACGAATTTACGGACTACCCTGTTTTTCATATAATTAAATTATTTCATACTAATCTACGCTTAATTTTTGAAAATATGATACAGATTTGCAGCCAGTGTACTTATTAAAACCGCCCGACCGTTTGCCTTGTTCATTACCCGCAGCTCAATGCCGGGCAGGCGCAGCACAACTTCATTTACTGTTCTGTCGCCGGCTGCTTTCTTACACGGCTGTTACGGATAAATACAAACGCGGTTAAAGCGCTTACAAACCCCAGCAACGCCGCCATACGCATTATTTTTCCATAAGCATCAATAAAGCTGCGGTGATAAAAAGCCTGCACTTTTTCCTTATCGCCGGGGCTTAGCGCAGCCGGCGCTTTTGCATTACCCAGCTCTATGGCCTGCTGCATAACAGCCTGCTTTGCCGGTTCGTTTAGCCGTGCCTGTGCAAGCTGGTTTTGTAAAGCCCCTGTAAAGAACAGCACAGCCAGCGCGCCGAAAACAGCATTGGCAAACACGCCTGAAATGCGCGATAATGCATTGTTTACGCCGGACGCCGTACCCGAAAACTGTTTGCTTACCGCACCCATTACAGTAGCGGTCAGCGGCGCCACGGTAAAAGACATGCCTAACCCCAGCACCATCACACCGGGAAAAAAGGTAGTAAAGTAGGCAGACGGCCCTGCGGTTTGCTTTATGAAAGAAAGCAGCAGCAGCCCGGTTCCCGCTGTAGCAGGGCCAATGGTTAGCAGCAGGCGCGGGCCATGCTTGTCGGCCAGGCTGCCGGCAAAGCGCGCCAGCAACACCATCAATACCGTAAAGGGTAAAAAGGTAAGGCCCGACTGCAGCTGATCGTACCCCTGCACCTGCACCAGGTTCAGGGAAAGAAACAGCATGCCCGCGCCTAACCCGGCATACAGGAAAAATGTAAGCAGGTTGGCGCCGGAAAAAGTTAAGTTGGCAAACAATGTTAAAGGCATCATGGGGTGCCGGCTTTTGCGCTCTGTAAAAACAAATGCAATAAGCAGCAGCAGCCCTGCCGCCAGCGACAGGTACACCTGCCAGTGCCCCCACCCCAGTGCCGGCATACGCAGGAAGCCAAATGTAAACAGCGCCAGCCCGAGCATAATGGTTATTGCGCCGGTATAGTCCAGCCGGTGATCGGCCGCCTCTTCCCGGTTCTCCCGCACCATTTTCCAGAGTATCAGCAGGGCTGCGATGCCAATAGGCACATTAATAAAAAAAATGTAGCGCCAGTAGCCCGCATCTGCCAGCGCACCGCCCAGCACAGGGCCGCCGATAGTAACTACTGTGGTGAAAGCAGACCAGGTGCCGATAGCCTTACCACGCTCTTTTTCGTGTATGGATGATGAGATCAGCGAAAGGCTGCCCGGTATCATAAACGCGCCGCCTATGCCCTGCACCATCCTGAAAATAACAAGCAATGTTACGGTTGGCGCTATGCCGCAGGCGGCCGAACCGGCAATGAAAATTAAAATGCCGGTCATAAAAACCTTTTTGCGGCCCAGCTTATCGCCCAGGGAGCCGCCGATGAGCATAAGGGCCGACAGCATTAACAGGTACGCGTTCAATATCCAGAACAGGTCTGTACCGGTGGCATGCATACTTTTCTGAATAGCCGGCAGCACCACGTTAAGGGCAGTAGCGTCAATAAAAGCCATAGCAGATGCCATAATGGTAGATACCATGATCCATTTGCCGGCGGAGCTGGAGAGCGATACGGTTTCCATGCAGCGTGTTTAGGGTATGTATAAAGTTAATGCGCGGGGCGCATATATCCGCAGAAAAGCGCTTATCTTAACAGCGCAATAAACCTGTACCACGGGGTTTTTAAACAGTTATTCCATTAAAAATGAAGCATTACATCGTCATCATTACAGCGGCTGTACTGGGCGCCTGCCAGCAGCCTGCCGGCACACAGCAACAACTACAACAGGAAAAACAGGCAGCTGACAGCATTACCACGCGAAAAGTTACCGTTTACACTACTGCAGACAGCACCCGCTACCGCATTACGCCAACGGACACACTGAGTTTTGAGGACCTGCCGCAGCCGCTGGAAACACAGCCCTGCGTTTTTGTAGATCCGCAAACCACCTTTCAGCAGTTTGAAGGCATTGGCGGCGCGCTTACCGATGCTGCTGCCGAAACCTTTGCCAAGCTGCCCAAAGCAGCGCAGGACAGCCTGCTGACCGCCTACTACGATCCGGCTAAAGGTATCGGCTACACGCTGGGG
>NZ_DASTRI010000197.1:0-31005 GCF_035761305.1 Chitinophaga sp.
ACGCCCGCTCCCAGGATAGCATCAGCAGCAAAGAGGTAAAACGGATCATCAGCACCCTGGCGGCAGATGATATGCAGGGGCGCAAAACATTCTCTCCCGGGATAGATAAAGCAGCCACTTTCATTGAACAGGAGTTTGAAAAGGCCGGCCTGCAGCCCTTGCAGGGCAACAAAGGTTTCCGGCAAACCTTTTACATGTACCGGGTAAAACCGGTAAGCGTAAGCCTGACCATTAACGGCGAAAAGCGTATACCCGATAACGTTATTGTAAAAAGTACGGCCGGCCAGCTTACCTGGAACCAGGAAGGGCAGGTGGCTGAGCAGCATATAAAAGCAGGCGACAATTTTTTTGACCGCGTGCGCGCCCTGCGTTCACAAAAAGGTAATACCATTATATGGGTAGATGCCGCGCAGCATGAAAACTTCCGCCGCTACGGCGAATACCTGCAGCAAAATTACCAGGTGCCGGACAGCGGCAACCTGGTGCTGGTATTAAAGGAACCAACTGATACGGCCATACGCAGCGTAAACCTGGATGTGCACCAGCAGGTAACGCCCTTACCATTATTCAATGTAGCAGGTATGATACCCGGCAGCAGCCGGCCGGATGAATATGTGATTTTTTCGGCCCACTATGACCACCTGGGCATACAAAAGCCCGTGGAGCAGGATAGTATCGCCAACGGCGCGGATGACGACGCCAGCGGCAGTACCGCTGTAATTATGCTGGCGAACTATTATAAACATCACGCTCCTGCACGCACACTGATATTTGTAACTTTTACCGGCGAGGAAATGGGCGGCTTTGGCTCCCGTTATTTTTCACAGCAGCTGCAGCCGGAAAAGATCGTAGCCATGTTTAACATTGAAATGATAGGCAAGGAGTCTAAATTCGGTAAGAACAGCGCATTTATTACCGGGTTTGAGCGGTCCGACTTCGGGCAAATACTGCAGCGCAACCTGGAAGGCTCCGTCTTTCATTTTTACCCGGACCCTTACCCCGACCAGCAGCTGTTTTACCGTTCGGATAACGCTACCCTGGCCCGTTTAGGAGTGCCTGCACATACAATTTCCACTGACCAGATTGATACGGACAGCCTTTACCACACTGTAAATGACGAGGTAGAAACGCTGGATATACAAAACATTACCAGCACTATACAGGCCATTGCCGTAAGCGCAGTGTCCATTGTAGACGGCAGGGACACGCCTACACGCGTAGCCACAGAAAACCTGAAACCCCAGCACTAGCTGCTTTCAGCTATATGGTTGCAGCTGTTGAGTTGGCTATTGGGTACCAACCCGGCTGCAACCATTTACTGAAACTAGTACTTTAATCCGGTTAACACTTTATCTCCTGATTAAAGCTTACATTCACACTGGTTTCACAATTCCCCACTTTAAAACCATATCTACAATGCAACTTAAATTCCACCAATGCTGCGGAGCGCTGGCCCTGGCGTCAGCTGTCTTCTTTTCCGCGTGCTCAAAACAGGACACATCCAATCCACAACCGGCCAATGCCAACGGCCAGATCAGCTACGAAATGGCTGCTGAAAATCCGAACAGCACTATCAGCGGCGATGCTGCGGGTATTGAAAAGCTGGCGGCTATTACCAACCAGCCTTCTATGGCTAAAACCACCGGGCTGTTTGATTTTACCTGGACGGAAGTAATGCTGCGCATCCGGGAAATAAAGTTCAGCGCCCGGAAAGGCAGTGATGAAGTGAACTTCAGCGCCAAGGTAGATAAGCTGGTAGATGTGCTGAAAGCTATCGGCTTTATTGGTGTAATTGACATTCCGAACGGCACGTATCAACATGTAAAGGTGTATGTAAAAGCAGCCGGTGATACCACAAACCCCGCTGCCATCCTGAAAGGAAAGATCACCTGGCAGGGAACAGATATTCCCTTTAGCATACGCCTGGCCGGCACCATGACCATGAAGGCCGATGCGCGGGATGTAGTAGTAAGCGATACCAGTCTTTCCATGAAAGGTAAGCTGATGCTGGATTTGAAAATAGTAACCGCCAAGCTGCAGCTGGGAGATTTTACCGGTTCATTCAGCGGCGGACAGCTGGTAATAAATGTGAATTTGAACACCGGTATGGGCGGGAAGATACGCGGCGGCTTTGAAAGCTGTATGCATGCCGACCACAGGCGCAACGACTAGCGTATAACAAGAAATTAAAAACAGGAACAGGAAAAGCGCCATTGCTTGCCGGCAGCTTTCCGTTCCTGTTTTTTTATTGCATACCGGTTAAGCACCGGTTGTGTAGTATGTAGTTGCTGTGATTATAGTATTTCCAGCCTGCAGAACACGGCAAAGTGGTCAGAGGAGAACCGGCCCTGCCAGGTAGGCGATAAGGTGGCATGCTGCAGCACGCGGAATTTGCCTTTCAGGAAAATATGATCAATGGGCTGGTCCGACAGCTCGGCCTGTTTAAACCCGTTGAACGTGCCTGTAGGGCCGTAATGCGGGGTTTGGCTAACAGCTTTGCTGTCTGTTAAATGCAGCGGATCTTCCTTGTTCACAATTACCCGTATAGGCTCATCATCGGGCGTGGCATTAAAGTCGCCGGTAATAATAGCCGGTGTGCCGCCCGCAATGGCATGTACCTGTTTTAACAGCAGGTGGGCGCTCTCCCGGCGGGCTACCTCTCCCTTATGATCAAAGTGGGTATTGAAGTGGAAGAATACCTTGTTCGTTTTTTTATCCCTGAACTTGCCCCATGTTACAATGCGGGTAATAGCGGCATCCCATCCTTTGCTGCCCGGTACCTGCGGCGTGGCCGACAGCCAGAAGGTGCTGCTTTGCAGCAGCTGCAGGCGGGTGGTATCGTAAAAAATAGCGGAAAACTCGCCCTGGGTTTTCCCATCGTCGCGGCCTACGCCAATGTATTTATATTGCGGCAGCCGTTGCTGCAGGTCGGTCATCTGAACATACAAAGCTTCCTGCACGCCCAGTAAACCGGCCTGGTGAAAAAGCACTTCGCTGGCTACTTTATCCTTCCGGTAAGGCCACGCATTCAGGCTGTCGGCCGGTGTGTTCATGCGAATGTTGAATGTCATGATGTTTAACGGCGTTTGCGCCCCTGCGCTGCCGGCAACCAGCAACAGCAGCCATAATAATGCTTTTCTCATGTTTATACTACTACGTTAATCATTCTTCCTTTTACAATTACCACCTTTTTCAGCGGCTTACCTTCCATCCATTTCTTCACCACTTCATTGGCCAGCACTTCCTGTTCAATGGCGCTGTTTGCTGCATCCAGCGCAAAGCCCATTTCCGTGCGGGTTTTGCCGTTCACTGCAACCGGGTAGGTAAAGGCGCTTTCCTTTACATACTGCTCTTCAAACACCGGGTAAGGGGCATCCAGTATGCTGGTGGTATTGCCCAGCAGCTGCCACAGCTCCGCGCAAATGTGCGGCGCGTAGGGCGTAAGCAATATCAGCAGCGGCTCCAGTATGCTGCGCTTGTTGCACTTCAGCGACGACAGCTCGTTCAAACAGATCATGAACTGGCTTACGGCTGTGTTGTAAGAGAAGCTGCCGGTATCTGCATCAATTTTCTGGATGGTTTTATGCAGCACCTTCAGCTCTTCCGGGGTAGCGGGTGCGTCTTTTACTACCAGGCCTTTCTGCTCATCGGCATACAGGCGCCAGAACTTTTTCAGAAAGCGGTGCACGCCTTCAATGCCCTTGGTTTCCCAGGGTTTTGACTGTTCAATGGGCCCCAGGAACATTTCATACATGCGGTAGGTATCTGCACCGTATTTATCCACTACATCTTTCGGGTTAACGGTGTTGAATAAACGCTTGCTCATTTTCTCCAGCAGCGTGCCGCAAATGTATTTACCGTCTTCCAGTATAAACTCCGCATCGCGGTAATCCGGTTTCCACTGGCGGAAGGCTTCCAGATCCAGTTCTGTGCCGTCTACAATATTTACATCCACATGCAGCGGGTCGGTTTCATACTGGTCGCGCAGGCCGTGCGATACAAAGGTATTGGTGCCGCGTACGCGGTACACCAGGCGCGAGCTGCCGCCTATCATACCCTGGTTAATGATCTTTTTATACGGCTCATCAAATCCAATGTAGCCCAGGTCATACAGCACTTTCGTCCACATACGGGAGTATAGCAGGTGGCCCACGGCATGTTCTGCGCCGCCCACGTATACATCTACCTGGTTCCAGTAATCTATGGCTTTACGGTCGGCAAAAGCGGTATTGTTATGCGGGTCCATATACCGCAGAAAGTACCAGCTGCTGCCTGCATAACCGGGCATGGTATTGGTTTCGCGCCGTATGCCGGGGGCAATGTTCACCCATTCCGTTACATTGGCCAGCGGGCCTTCGCCATCTTCGCCCTGTTTGTAATGCTCTACATGCGGCAGTTCTACCGGCAGCTCATTTTCTGCAACCGGATAGGCGATGCCGTTTTTATAAATAACCGGGAAAGGCTCACCCCAGTAACGCTGGCGGCTAAAACCGGCATCGCGCATCTTGTAGTTGATTTGCCGCTTGCCAATGCCCATTTCCTCTATTTTATCAGCTACAACATCCATGGCGGCCCGCATGCTCATGCCATCCAGGAAGTCGCTGTTCTGCAAAACGGCGTCTTTGGTGGGGTTGGCTTCGGTTCCGTTAAAGGCGCTGCCGATAATATTGGTAATGTGAATGTTAAAGTGTTTGGCAAACAGGAAGTCGCGCTGGTCGCCGCAAGGCACGGCCATAATGGCGCCGGTGCCATAGCCTGCCAGTACATATTCAGAGATCCATACCGGTATGGGCTGCCCGTTAAAAGGGTTCAGCGCATAGGCGCCGGTAAAGCAGCCGGTGATTTGTTTTACCTCTGCCAGGCGCTCCCGCTCGGAGCGGCTTTGCACATAGTCGAGGTATTTTTCTATTGCTGCTTTTTGTTCAGGCGTGGTAATGCGGTTCACCAGGTCGTGCTCGGGCGCCAGCACCATAAAATCCACCCCGAAAATAGTGTCCGGGCGGGTGGTGTATACGGTAATGTGCTGGTTGGTGTCCTTAACGTTAAAACGGATTTCCGCGCCCTGGCTTTTACCGATCCAGTTACGCTGCATTTCTTTCAGCGCATCGCTGTAATCTACCTGCTCCAGGCCTTCCAGCAGGCGGTTTGCATATTCTGTAATGCGCAGGAACCACTGCCGCATTTTCTTTTTTATTACAGGATGGCCGCCACGTTCGCTTACGCCGTTCACTACCTCATCGTTGGCCAGTACTGTGCCCAGGGCCGGGCACCAGTTCACCTCTGCAAAGGCCAGGTAAGCCAGGCGGTAGTGCATCAGTATTTCGCGCCGGCGCGGTTCATCAAAGCTGCTCCATTCTGCAGCGGTAAAGCGCAGGCTGCGGTCGCCGGGGCACTCATGGCCGGCATTGCCTTCTTTTTCAAACAGCGCGGTTAAGGTGGCAATGCGTTCCGCCTTTTGTGTGGCGCGGTTCATCCAGCTGTCGAACAGCTGCAGAAATATCCACTGCGTCCATTTATAATAGCCCGGGTCGGAGGTGCGGAACTCCCGGTCCCAGTCAAAACAAAAGCCAATATGATCCAGCTGCTGCCGGAATGCATTAATATTCTGCTCGGTAGTAACGGCGGGGTGCTGCCCGGTTTCCAGCGCATACTGCTCTGCCGGCAGGCCAAAAGCGTCATAACCCATGGGGTGCAGCACATTAAAGCCTTTCAGCCTTTTATAGCGGGCATAAATATCCGATGCAATGTAACCCAGCGGGTGCCCTACATGCAGGCCGGCGCCGGAGGGGTAGGGGAACATGTCCAGTACATAACATTTGGGTTTGGAGCTGTTATTGCTCACCTGGTAAGCGCCTGTTTGCTTCCAGTGTTCCTGCCACTTTCTTTCAATATCCCTGTAGTTGTATTCCATATAAAAAAGCTATATAACAATAAATGCAAAGAACCAATGTGTTACTGCAAAATTGTTACATTGTTAAAATTGTCCTATTAGGATTGGCAAAATTAAACATAAGTCCCAATTTTTATTATTTTCGCCCATAAACTCTAGGTTTAATGGCGCAACCGGGAAAATCATCAGCAAAACGATCCAAACCTTCTTACTTATATTCTATCATCGGTGTGGCCCTGGTATTATTCCTGCTGGGAACACTGGGCCTGATTATTATTCATGCCAACCGTTTGAGCGCGTATTTTAAAGAAAGCATTGAGATCCAGGTGATCCTGCGTGATAATGTACGGCAGGAGCAGGCGCTGGCCCTGCGCGACTCCATTGCAGTAAAGCCCTATGTGAAATCAATCGAATACGTATCGAAAGATATGGCGGCCGACCGCTTTAAAAAGGAGTTCGGGGAAGATTTCATTAACCTGCTGCAATACAACCCGCTGTACGCCAGCATTAACATCAAGGCCAATGCCAGGTATGTGAATGCCGACAGCCTGCGTGTTATAGAAAAGAACCTTACCCAGCAAAGTATTGTACGCGAAATATCGTACCAGCGTTTACTGGTTGACAAGCTGAATGAGAACGTGCGGAAAATAGGCTTTGTAATGCTTTCCATCAGCATTTTACTGGCCATCGTAGTAATTGTGCTCATTGATAACACCATTCGCCTGGCCATGTTCAGCAACCGTTTCCTGATCAAAACCATGCAAATGGTAGGCGCTACCCGTGGTTTTATTGCCAAGCCGTTTGATATACGCAGTATTATTAACGGTGCTTTAAGCGCCATTATAGCCATTGTAGCGCTGATGGGGCTGCTGTATTTTGCAGACCAGTGGCTGCCGGAGCTGACCGGCCTGCGGGATTATTTTATGATCACCCTGTTATTCCTGGGCATGATTGTAATTGGCATCTGTATTTCTTTTGTAAGCACGCATCGTTCTGTGATGAAGTATTTACGCCTGAAGCTGGATGACCTGTATTAACGCAATAACAACCTGATAATCCTAATTCAAAAATCATATATGGCTAAAGAAACCAAACCGGCCGCAGCAGAAAAAGCAGTTATAGAAAGCCGCCCGGTATTTGCCAAAGATAATTTCAAGATCATGATTGCCGGCCTGGTAGTGGTAGTAATAGGCTTTTTGCTGATGTTAGGCGGCGCCAGCAATGATCCTAACACCTTTAAGCCGGAGGAAGTATACAGCTTTCGCAGAATAACCCTGGCGCCCATTGTAATTATACTGGGCCTGCTTGTAGAAGTATATGCCATTATGCGTAAACCGAAAGCCTGATCTTAGACCCACCAGCCATCGAGAATGACCACATTACAAGCTATTATTATAGCCATCGTAGAGGGATTGACAGAATTTTTGCCGGTTTCCTCCACCGGCCACATGATTATTACCAGTGCTTTGCTGGGCATTAACAAGGATGAATTTACCAAGCTGTTTGAAGTGTGCATACAGCTGGGCGCCATCCTGGCCGTGGTGGTTTTGTACTGGAAAAAGTTCCTGGTGTTTGACAAGAACCGGCTGAACTTTTATATAAAGCTGATCATAGCCGTAATACCGGCCCTGATTATAGGCTATCTTTTTTCCGATATGATAGATGAGCTGCTGGAAAGCCCGCTGGTAGTAGGCATTACCTTACTGTTAGGCGGTATTGTGCTGCTGTTTGTAGATAGCTGGTTTCAGCATCCTGAAATAGACTCCGATGATAAAATGAACATTTTCAAGGCCCTGCGTATTGGTTTCTGGCAGTGCCTTGCTATGATACCCGGCGTGAGCCGCAGCGCAGCCTCCATTATCGGCGGCATGCAGCAAAAGCTAACCCGTAATGTGGCCGCTGAATTCTCCTTTTTCCTGGCAGTGCCAACCATGGCCGCTGCTACCGGCTACAAGCTGCTGAAAGGCCGCGAGCTGCTGATGGCCCACCCCGGAAACCTGAAGCTGCTGCTTATTGGTAATGTAGTAGCTTTTGTGGTTGCCATGCTGGCCATTAAATTCTTTATTGACTCCCTGAAAAAATATGGCTTTAAAATGTGGGGATATTACCGCATACTGGTAGGCATTGCTATCCTGGCAGCCATAGCCATGGGACACAGATTAGATGTGTAGATATGCAAATATGCAGATGTGCAGATGGATTGACGTTTGATGTGAAAGATTAGATAGCTAAAGAATTTATTTACGGCATAGTGCAGTCGCTTGCATGTGTGCTACCGCACATTTACTTATTTGCACATTTCCCCATCTGCGCATCTGCACATCAACCTCACCCTTTTACTGCCAGCAGTAGTTCCAGGTCGGTATATTTTAATTTGAACTTCTCGCTCAGGTGATAATTGGTAAGGGCGCCTTTGTACAGGTAAATACCATTGCGCACGCCCCGCTTTATCCATACCAGGTTTTCAAAACCGCCGTCATCAGCGGCTTCTATCAGTAAGGGCATCAGCACGTTGCTGATGGCTTCTGAAGCAGTGCGGGCAAAGCCCGATGGAATATTAGGCACGCAGTAATGGAGCACATCGTACTTTTTGAACACGGGGTTTTCATGAGAGGTGATCTCTGAGGTTTCAAAACAGCCGCCGCGGTCTATGCTTACATCTACTATCACGGAGCCGGCTTTCATGTTGCTTACCATCGACTCTGTAACCACTACCGGCGTGCGGCCGCTCTGGGAGGAGAGGGCGCCTACGGCAACATCGGCGTTCCGCAGCTGTTCCGCCAGCACCTTAGGTTGTATTACGGAGGTAAATACGCGCACGCCAATATTGTTCTGCAGGCGTTTGAGCTTATAAATGTTATTATCAAAAACTTTTACAGAAGCGCCCAGGGCCAGGGCGGTACGGGCGGCAAATTCCCCTACGATGCCTGCGCCAATGATCACTACTTTGGTGGGCGGTATGCCGGTAACGCCGCCCAGCAATATGCCTTTACCCTTATTGCCATTGCTGAGGTACTGGCCGGCTATAAGCATTACTGCGCCCCCGGCTATTTCGCTCATGGCCCGTACAATAGGGTAGGTGCCTGCATCGTCTTTCAGGTTTTCAAATGAAAGGAGGGTGATGCGCTTTTCCATCATCTTCTCTACCTGCTGCGCCTTAAGGGCCGCCAGGTGTATGGGAGATATAACAATCTGGTGCGGGTGCAGCAGCTCTATCTCTTCATCATTCAGCGGGGCTGATTTTACAATGATCTCCGCTTTATACACTTCTTTTTTATCGTACACAATTTCAGCGCCTGCTTCTGAGTAATCAGTATCGTAGTAGTGCGATCCGTCGCCGGCTTTATGCTCCACCACTATATGGTGCCCGTTGGTGGCCAGTATGCTTACCGCATCCGGCGTTAAGGCAATCCGGTTTTCCTGAAAGGAGTTTTCTTTGGGTATGCCAATGAATAAACGGGAATTTTTCTGCGGAATATCCAGCGTTTCCTCCATTGGTGAATAAGTAAAGCCAGCACTCACAACAGGTTTTTGCCTTTGCTCCATATTCGTGTGAAAATTGTTCAGTGAAATTACGAGATATTCAAAGATAAGTTATTTAAAGATTGCCCTTTCATGCTGTTACCCCGCATCCCGCACCACGGAAAGCCGGCGGCGCTGGTCGGGCAATACCTCCAGCTGCAGGTGAACGGCATCCGGCGGCAGCAGGCGGGTAATAATGCCCGGCCACTCCACAAAGCATACGGCGCCCGGCTGGTACAGCGTATCTTCTATACCCGCGGCTATGGCCTCATCCTCATCCCGCAGACGGTACAGGTCCAGATGGTAAATAGTATGTGCGTGGTTTTGGCCGTTATGATATTCATACTGGTTAATAAGGGCAAAGGTGGGACTGGCAGTAGCATCTTCCACGCCTTTGGCGGCGCACAGGGCTTTTACAAGGGTTGTTTTGCCCGCGCCCATTTTTCCATCAAGGGTAAATACCTTCGGACCGGTAAAATGGGCCCAGAAAGCCAGGGCGGTTTCTGGTAGCTGGGCTTCGTTAAATGTCCATTCCATAACCAAAATTAGCAAATAGCGCGCAGATGTGCAGAGCAGATGTGCGAATGTGCAGATATGCAAATGGAAAGCCGTCATGCTTCAGGTACCTGCACATCTGCATATTTGCATATCCGCGCATTTATTGCATGCCCGTTGCATTAATATTTTATCGCCAAACCTGCGCAGTTTCTAAATTTGTTTAAGAGCGGCGTGTTTCACCATTAATTGACCAACATGGAAACGATCAGTTGTAAGGTAAAAGGGATGAATTGTACCAGCTGCGCGCTAACCGTATCCAAATACCTGGAAAATAAAGGCATGCAGGATGTGCAGGTAAGCTTTGCCACCGAAGATATTAGCTTTACCATGCCAGGTGGCGGCAGCTCCGCAGAAGTGTTGAAAGGCATCAACGCACTGGGCTACCAGGTAGTAATGCCGGATGAGCAGGCGCCCCCGGGTGCATTTTTCCAAACCCTGCGTTTTAAATTCCTGGCCTCCCTGGTGTTTACAGCGCCCCTGCTGCTGCACATGTGGGTTAGCTGGCCCTGGCTGCATAACCCCTGGGTACAGCTGGCCCTGGCCACACCGGTGTACCTTATCGGGATGTGGCATTTTGGGCGCAGCGCTTTACGTTCCCTGGCAAATGGTATGGCTAATATGGATGTGCTGATTACCCTGGGCGCTACCGCTGCCTATGGCTACAGCCTCACCGGCACCCTGCAGCACCTGGGGCCGGCATATATGTTCTATGAAACAGCTGCCGCTATTATTACCCTGGTGTTCCTGGGCAATTTGCTGGAGGAAAAATCCGTAAGGCAAACCACTACCGCTATTACTGCCCTGGCTAAAATGCAGGTTACCACGGCCCGCCTGATTGACGACAGCCACGGGCATGAGCATATCCGCGAAGTAGATAACCAAACCCTGCGCCCGGGCGATAAGGTGCTGGTGAACAGCGGCGATAAAATTCCCATGGATGGCACCATTTACTGGGGCGGCGGTACTGTAAACGAGTCAATGATCACGGGCGAAAGCACGCCGGTGGCCCGTAATGAAAAAGATAAGGTGATAGGCGGCACCATCCTGGAAGAGGGTACGCTGAAAATGTTTATAACTGCTACCGGTAAAGATACCGTGCTTTCCTACATCATAGAGCTGGTAAAGCAGGCCCAGGGCACCAAGCCGCCTATGCAACGCCTGGCCGATAAGATCAGCGCCATATTTGTACCGCTGGTGCTGGGCATTGCGCTGCTTACCTTCCTGGGCTGGTGGCTGCCGGGGCATGCCACCCTTGTAAATGCAATGATGCGCAGTATAGCCGTGCTGGTGATAGCGTGCCCCTGCGCTATGGGCCTGGCCACACCGGCTGCGGTAATGGTAGGCCTGGGCCGCGCTGCCCGCAACGGCATACTCATTAAAGGCGCTCAAACGCTGGAAGCATTTCGCAGCATACGTTATGTGGTGTTTGATAAAACCGGCACCCTTACCACCGGCAAGCTGCAGCTGGGCAGCTACCGCTGTTTTGATATAACGGATGATGATTTCAGGAAGATCGTATACAGCCTTGAAAAATATTCATCCCATCCCATTGCCCGCTCTATTACCGCGCAGTGGAAAGGCGCGGGAGAGGTAACCTTACAGCAGGTACGCGAGTACAAAGGCAGGGGCATGCAGGCGCAGGATAAAACAGGCAACCAATGGCAGCTTGGCTCTTTTGCAATGGCGCAGCAGGCCACACAAGACGACAGCCATAATATTTACCTGCTGCGCAACGGCCAGCTGGCAGGCTGGGTGGATTTTACCGACGAGCTGCGGCCGGATGCCGCGCAGGCTGTACAGCTGCTGAAACAGGCCGGCCTGGAGCCGGTGCTTTTAAGCGGCGATACCCTCCGCAAATGCCGGGAGCTGGCGCAGCAGGTAGGTATTGAAACCATATACGCCGGACAAACATCGGAACAAAAGCTGCAAAAAATAGATGCCCTTATGCAAACCGCCCCTGTTGCCATGGTGGGCGATGGTATTAATGATGCCCCTGCGCTGGCAAAAGCTACCATTGGTATTTCCCTGAGCGATGCTACCCATGTGGCCATGCAAAGCGCCAATGTGGTGCTGCTGCACAACAGCTTGGCTGCCCTTCCGCTGGCGCTGGGCCTGGGCCGCCACACTTACCTTACTATAAAGCAAAATCTTTTCTGGGCCTTTATTTATAACATAATAGCCATACCGGTAGCGGCCCTGGGACTGCTGAACCCTATCTGGGGCGCAGGTATAATGGCGGTATCAGATGTGGTACTGGCCGTAAATTCCGTACGTTTAAGGTATAAACGGGTGGTGTAGCGTATTCCCCTTTTTTCTCTTTCTTTGCACCCGTGAGCACACCTGCTTCCATATTGCAGCAATACTGGGGTTATGCCCAATTTCGTCCTTTACAGGAAGATATCATCCGTGCTATATTATCCGGGCACGATACGCTGGCATTGCTGCCTACGGGCGGCGGCAAATCCGTTTGCTTCCAGGTGCCGGCTATGCTGCAGGAAGGCGTGTGCCTGGTTATTACCCCGCTTATAGCCCTTATGCGCGACCAGGTAACTAACCTGGAGCGGCGCGGCATTACCGCTGCTGCTATTTATGCCGGGCTTACCAACAAAGAAGTGGAACAGGTGCTGGAAAATACAAGGCGGGGCCGGTATAAGTTCCTGTATGTATCGCCTGAAAGGCTGCAAAGCCGCCGTTTCCTGGACTATTGCGATGGCATGCCGGTGAACCTGCTGGCAGTGGATGAAGCGCATTGTATTTCCCAATGGGGGTATGATTTCCGGCCGGCTTACCTGCAGGTTGCCGCTATCCGCAGCTACTTTCCCAAAGCGCCGGTGCTGGCGCTTACTGCTTCTGCCACCCCAAAGGTACAGGCAGATATTTGCGATAAGCTGCTGATGCAGCACCCCCGTATTTTTACCAAAAGCTTTGCACGGGCCAACCTCTCCTACAGTGTGATGGAAGAAGAAAGCCGGCAGGATAAGCTGAAGCATATACTCGACCGGGTGCCCGGCTGCGCCATTGTGTATTGCCGCAACCGCAAGCGCACCCGCCAGCTGGCCGACCTGCTTACATTGCAGGGCATACCAGCCTCCCACTACCACGCAGGCCTGCCGCCGGAAGAGCGTACGGCCCGGCAGGAGGCGTGGATAAAAAATGATGTGCGTGTAATGGTTTGCACCAACGCCTTTGGTATGGGTATAGATAAGCCGGATGTGCGTTTGGTAATACATTACGATGTGCCGGACAGTCTGGAAGCTTATTACCAGGAGGCCGGCCGCGCCGGCCGCGACGAGCAAAAGGCCTATGCCGTACTGCTGTATAACGAGCCGGAGCTGGAGGAAATGCATGACCGTATTGCGCAGCAATTTCCCTCCCTGCAGGAAATAAAGCACGTGTACCAGTGCATTGTAAATTATTTGCAGGTGGCGGTAGGCAGCGCCGAAGGCCTGTATTTTGACTTTGACATCAATGAATTTGTAAAGCATTTTCAGCTGAACATTACCGTTGCATACAGCGCTATACGTATACTGGAGCAGGAGGGCGTGCTGCAGCTGAGTGAAAGCGTGTACCTGCCCTCCCGCGTAATGTTTATTACCAATAAGGAAACGCTGTATGCCATAGAAGCGTCGCAGCCTGCGCTGGACCCCATTATAAAAGCGCTGCTACGCACCTACGAAGGCATTTTTGATATTGAGGTGCGGGTGTTTGAAAAGCAGCTGGCGCGTATTTTACGCCTGCAGGAGGCGCAGGTGGCAGCGCAGCTGCAGCAGCTGCACCAGCGTGGCATTATCCTGTACCGTCCTAAAAAAGATGAGCCGCAGCTTTGCTTTTTACAGGAACGGTTACAGGTGCAAAACCTGCGCATTAATATGGAGCGGGTAGCTGCCCGCAGGCAGGCTTATACGGAAAGGCTGCAGGCCATGTTCCATTATGTGCGTAACCGGAAAACGTGCCGTACACAAGCCCTGGTAGCCTATTTTGGCGAAAAGGAAAATACAGCGTGCGGTATCTGCGATGTATGTATTGCTGCCAAACGCAAGCCGTTGAGCGAAACAGAATTTGAACGCATAGCTGCACAGGTAATGCAGCACCTGCAGCAGCCCATGCAGCTGCAGTTATTGATAAACCGCTTGCCTGGCATTGCGGAAGACCGTTTGCTGGATGTATTGCAGTTCCTGGTATCGGAGGAAAAAGTGATGAGGGATGGAGATGGGATATTGAAATTAAAATGATATACGATCCTATAATAACGGGCAGGACGGAAGCAAAAATTAAACGGCTCAAGCACGGTACCATACCGAACTTAAGCCGCCTGATTTTAAAAATCTGCCTGACTTTTGGAGGGACTTCGACTTTTGCCCTGTCTTAATACCTTTTACTGCTTTGTGGGTATTCTGCAGCACCTGGGTCAGTCTAATGTTCATGCAACCGCTGCAGCCATTATTACCCTGCTCACCACCGTTATTACTACCTCAACGCCTGCCGGCAGATTATTATGCAATATCTACTACCTTTCTTTCATTGCTGCTCTTAAAGGCAGCTTCAATAATTTTAATGATCCGTACCCCGTCTGCAGCCGGTACGGGATTGGGAGCGCCATTTACCAGCGCATCATAAACGCCCTGGTAATAGTCCAGGTAATTACCGGAAGGAGAGGGCAGGTACTCTTTCACAATCTTACCATCTTTTTCGGTGTGCAGCAGGCCCCACTCATGCTCGCCTTCCTCACCCCAACCCGGGCTATCGGGCAGCAAACCCCGCTGCAGCTGCGCTTCCTGCACATCGGCCTTGGTTTTTATGAAAGAGCCTATACGGCCATGGAACTGGTAAGAGGGGAGGGCCTGCCTTACCAGGTAGCTGGTGTGCAGCCTTACGCGCAGGTTATCATAATAGAACACCAATTCAAAATAATCATCTACTACAGACTCCCTGCGAATAACGCGGATGTCGGCCCACAGGCTTTTAGGCATACCAAACAGCAACAGCGCCTGGTCAATAATATGCGCGCCCAGGTCGTATAAGGCGCCGGTACCTGGGTTGGCTACCTCTTTATGCTTCTTGTAGCTCAGCTCTTCCCGGAAACGGTCGTAATGGATCTCTGCTTCCAGTATGTCACCCAGCACGCCGGATTGCACCACTTCAGTAACAATCTTGTAGTCGCTGTCGTACCGGCGGTTGTGGAACACGCTCAGGAAAACGCCTTTGGACTGGGCCAGCTCCTGCAGCGCCTGGCCTTCTGCCGATGTAACGGTAAAAGGTTTTTCTACAATCACATTTTTACCGGCCTCCAATGCGGCTTTGGTATAATCGTAATGAGTATAGTTGGGCGTGTTTATTACAATCAGATCCAGGGAAGGGTCTTTCACCATATCCTCAACACTCGTATATACTTTAACGTTAGGATATTTCTGGCGTGCGATGTTTTTGCTTCTTTCTACTACTGCGGTAAATTCAAAGCCCGGGTGCACGTGTATAAACGGTACGTGGAATATTGTGCCAGACATGCCATAGGAGCAAACGCCTGTTTTGATGATCCTGTCCATATTGTAATTGTTAGTTAGCGATGGTTATCAAATTTGCCTTTCAGCTTTCGTTCCGTAAGATATAAAGGCAGGGCTGTAAAAACAAGTACCAGTAGTGTTGGCAATAGTACTATAAAGCTTTCCGTGGATGTTACAGGCAGGCATAGCAGTGCTATTACAAGCAGCGCCAGGCCGCAATAAAACAATAAGCGGCCGGCATATACCTGGGCAAAGTCCCATGCAGCCTGGCTTTTCATGGAACGTGGCGTGCGGTAGCCCATCCAAACGCCATGGCGCAAGGAGTATTAACGCTCAACTTTTGCCTTACGGATAACAATATGCTGTGCAAAATTAAAACCAGCTGGTTTTTTTCCGGCTTCTGCCGCCCAGGCCAAGTGCGCCTAACAGGCTGCGCGTAATTACGCTGGCGGCTGTACGGCCTATCTGGCGGGTTACCGGGCTGTCAAGTACTGTTTCCAGCACGCTCTTTTCTTCTTTTTGCCTGCCGGTTTTGGCAGGCGGCGCAGCGGCTGTTTTTTCTGCTGCTTCCTCCAGTTTGGCGGTTAGTATTTCATATGCGCTCTGGCTGTCAATTTCCTGGTTATATTTTTTTACGAGCCTTGAGCTGTTTACCAGGCCGTCCATTTCGGTGCCGGTTAACACATCCATACGGGAGCGGGGCGATACCAGCATGGTAGCGGCCAGCGGCGTAGGGGTGCCTTTTTCATTCAGGCAGGTGATCAGCGCTTCGCCAATGCCTATTTGTGTTAACAGCTCGTCTGTTTTATAAAAGTCAGATAAAGGATAGTTTTCAGCGGTTTGCTTAATAGCCTTACGGTCATTGGCGGTAAAAGCGCGCAGGGCGTGCTGCACCTTCAGGCCAAGCTGCCCCAGTACGGAAGGCGGCACATCCATCGGGTTTTGTGTGCAAAAGAAAATGCCCACGCCTTTGGAGCGTATGAGCTTAACAATGGTTTCTATTTGCTGCAGCAGCGCATCGCTGGCTTCCTGGAAAATAAGGTGCGCTTCGTCAATAAACAGCACCAGCTTGGGTTTATCCATATCCCCTTCTTCGGGCAGGGTGGCATACAGCTCTGCCAGCAGGCTAAGCATGAAGGTAGAGAAAAGCTTGGGCCGGTCTTGTATGTCGGCTACGCGCACAATGGAAATCATGCCTCTGCCATCATCGCTGATGCGCAGCAGGTCATCTACCTCAAAAGATTTTTCGCCAAAGAATAAGCCGGCGCCCTGTTGCTCCAGCTCAATTGTTTTACGCAAAATGGTGCCGGCGGAAGTGGTGGATATTTTGCCGTAATCTTTTTCGAGCTCCGCCTTGCCTTCTGCCGTCACAAACTGCAGCACTTTTTTGAAGTCTTTCAGATCCAGCAGGGGCAGCTTATTATCGTCGCAATATTTAAATATCATGGCTACCAGGCCGGCCTGCGTATCGTTCAGCTCCAGTATTTTAGACAGCAGCACAGGACCGAACTCACTAACGGTAGCGCGTAAACGGGCGCCTTTTTCCTGGCTCAGGCTTAACAGCTCTGTGGGGTAGGCGGCAGGCGACCACTGGCCGCCTATTTTCTGGTAACGTTCTTCAATTTTGGGATTGCTGGCGCCGGCGGCGGCAATGCCGCTCAGGTCACCTTTAATGTCCATCAGCAACACGGGCACGCTGGCGTCGCTCAACCCTTCTGCTATGATCTGCAGGGTTTTTGTTTTACCGGTGCCGGTAGCGCCGGCAATTAAGCCGTGCCGGTTCAGGGTTTTCAGGGGCAGGTACACATCCGCACCGCTTACTACTTCGCCATTGAGTATGGCGCATCCCAGTTTAAAGTGTTCTCCTTTAAATGTATAACCTTTCTGAATAGCATCCAGGAAGGCTGCCTGATTTGCCATGGTGTATAAATTTTTGCCTGAAGATAATTAATTTTTGCAGGTAGTATATGTGCTTTACCGCATTGAATAGTGTGTGGCTGTAACCATTGGAAATCCGGGAGGTAAGCGGTGGCGGGGTAAGCGCCAAGGGGTTACCTGTATCAGAGATGGTACGGAATGATGCGTTGTTGGATGATATGCCGTGATGAAGGAGGAGGTAGGCTGCAGGGAGAGGGCTGGTATAATGGGGCGACCGAAAAGAATGTAAACCCTTAAATACTAAACGTAAATGTAAAATTCAACCAATATAGTACCGAAACCGGGTTTCGTGGCACCATACTTTTACATTTAGTATTTAAAATATTACATTTTGCATTCTTTCCGGTCCTCCCTGTTTATAGATCTTCTTCTCTTTCCAGCATTAAAATGGCGCTTTGGGGCACTATAAAGTATTTATCGCCCTGGTACACTACTTCTGTAGAGCCGCTGATCAGGAAAATGGCCAGATCGCCTTCCCTGGCCTGTAAGGGAATGTATTTTACCTTTTCTTCTTCCGGCTTCCAGGCTTCGGTTTCTTCCGCAGGTACCGGTATGGCATAACCAGGGCCCGTTTTAATTACATAGCCTTGCTGCACTTTTTCCCTTTCCCCTACGCCGGGCGGCAGGTATAACCCGCTTTCCGTACGCTCATTAGGCTGGGTGGGTTTAATCAGCACCCGGTCGCCAACTACAATCAGTTTCTTCAATTTGTTATCGGATGTGAGGTGTATTGACATTTGTTTTGTACTCCTTTATAGGGCAATGGTATATCAAATTGCATGCAGGAGCAGGGTGGTGTGACAATCTGGCAGCGTTGCCGGCGGTGTACGTGGTGATCCCTAAACATCTTTCAGCGCAAATGTTTCCCCCGCCCGTATGCCCCGTTCTGTTTGCTGCAGCGTGCAGCACTCTACCCGGGGATCATGCTCAAAAAACAGGATGTATTTGTTTTCCAGCGCCTCCTGCAAAAAACTTTTCTTTTCCTGCAGCGTGGTAAGGGGAAACATATCATATGCCATTACATAAGGCACGGGCAGGTGGCCAATGGAAGGCAGCAGGTCTGCCATAAAAACAAGGGTCTGCGCTTTATAGCGGATCTGGGGCAGCATCATGGCATCGGTATGGCCGTTCGCAAAGCGTATGGATATGTTTTCTGTGAATTGAATACCATCCTGCTGGTTAATAAACTGCAGCTGCCCGCTTTCCTGTATGGGTAAAATATTTTCTTTAAGAAAGGATGCTTTTTCCCGTTCGTTTGGTTCAGTGGCCCATTTCCAGTGATCGGGGTTACTCCAGTACACCGCATTTTTAAACGCGGGCGCCAGCTTGCCGCCTTCGCGTACAATACTGCCGCCGCAATGGTCAAAATGTAAGTGGGTCAGGAATACATCGGTAATATCATCCCGGTGAAAGCCGTGCGCAGCCAGGGAGCTATCCAGCGACGCATTGCCATGCAAGTAATAATAGCTGAAGAATTTTGCATCCTGCTTGTTGCCGATGCCGTTATCTACCAGTATCAGGCGGTTACCTTCCCTGATCAGCAGGCAACGCATGGCCCAGCTGCACATGTTGTTTTCATCAGCCGGGTTCAGCTTGTTCCAGATGCTTTTGGGCACTACACCAAACATGGCGCCGCCATCCAGCTTAAAAAATCCGGTATCTATTGTATAGAGTTCCATTTGGCTAAGGTAACGAAATGCAAAATGTAAAATATTAAATGTAAAATGTAAAAGTCGGGGATGTGTTTTATATAACATCATTGTCTGCATTACACACTGCTACCAACTTTTACATTTGAAATTTTACATTTTAGATTTAAGATTTCATCTGCTTCACCAGCGCAGATATGATCCATGCCAGGCCAATAGCAAAAAATACCATCAGCGCCAGCACGGAATTGCGCATGCTGCCGGTTAGCTCTTCAATATACCCAAAGCTGAACATGCCTACTACAATGGCCAGCTTTTCCGTTACGTCGTAATAGCTGAAAAAGGAGGTGGTGTCTTCTGTTTCGGGCATCAGCTTGGCGTAAGTAGAACGGCTGAGCGATTGCACGCCGCCCATTACAATACCTACGGCTACAGCCAGCAAATAAAAATCAGTAGCGGTTTGCATACGGTAACCGGCCACACAAATGGCCAGCCAGAATATAATAACGCCTATCAATACACGCAGGTTGCCGAACCGGGTAGAAAGCCTGGCTATGCCCCAGGCGCCGGCTACCGCCACCAGCTGTATGGCCACCACTGCTATAATCAGGTTGGTAGAGGGCAGGTTAAGCTCTTTGCTGCCAAACAGGGTAGCAGCCAGCATTACCGTTTGCACGCCCATGCTGTAAAAGAAAAAGCCACGCAGGAAACGCTTCAGCACCGGCATTACCTTTACCTGCGCATATACTTTCCGCAGCTCGGTAAAGCCTTCTGTAAAGGCGCCTGCATAGTGTGTTTGCACTGTTGCTTTGGATGCAGGTAAACGGCTCAGGCTAAACAGGGCAAAGCCCAACCACCAGATGCCTACCAGCAAAAAGGTAACCCTTACCGGCGTAGCCCCTGTTAGCCCAAACGGCTGCAGGGCTACCAGCACAAACCCGATAAGCTGCAGTATTACGCTGCCAATGTAGCCCAGTGCAAAACCTTTGGCGCTCACACGGTCGCGGTCTTCCGGGGCAGCTATTTCCGGCAGGTAAGAGTTATAGAACACCAGCCCGCCGCAATAACCAACCGTGGCCAGTAAAAAACATATAGTGCCAAATTCAACGTTGGCGCCATGAAACAGGAACAGGGCGCTGCACGATACACTGCCCAGCAGCGTAAAGGCAAACAGGAAGTTCTTTTTATTGCCCCGCGTATCTGCAATAGACGACAGGATGGGCGACAGCAAGGCAATAACCAGGTAAGCGGCTGCAGAGGCATAGTCGTACAACGCCGAGTTTACGAACCGCGAGCCAAAGAAGGGAATAATCTCGCTCTTGAAATGCGCTTTGGTAACTTCTGTAAAGTAAATAGGGAAAAAGGTAGTAGTGATCACCAGGTTGTATACCGAGTTGGCCCAGTCATACATGGCCCAGCCGTTGATCACTTTCTTACTGGCTGTTTGCATAGTAATTACGAATTATTTCCTACTTGTAGTCCACAATCTGTATTCGCTCCGGGCACATATAGTACTCCTGTTCGTCGTTAGAGCTTACAATAAGCGTGCGCTGCCCGCAATATTGCTCAATTAATTGCTGGTATAGCTGTACCCCTGCGGCGTCCAGGTTGGTGCAGGGCTCATCCAGCAGCAGCACGGGCACATCGGAAAAAACGGCCAGCGCCAGCTTTATGCGCTGTTTCATGCCGGAGGAAAAATAGCGCAGCTGCTTATCCATGGCCTTTTCCAGCCCCACCATGCCGGCTATTTCTTTGGCGGTAAAACCTGGCAATAACGGTTTAAACTGCACATGGAATTGTATGATCTCTGCCAGGGTAAATTCCTCTATCAGCTCCAGGTAGGGAGCTGCAATAGCACAATAGCGGAAAAACGCATCGTTATCGATGGATTTTTCCGCTATGTTATATGTAACGGTACCTTCATTATGATGCAGGTGACCGCTGATAACCTGTAATAGTGTAGATTTTCCCGATCCGTTAGGTCCCAGTATGGCATACCGCCCTCCTTCCAGGAAGGTGAAAGTGATACGACGGAATATCCAGTCGTAGTTAAAGCGCTTGCCGGTGTGGTTAAGCGATATCGTCATTGTTACGGGTGGTATAACCTTTCATCACGCCCCGGCCGGAGTCGCGTATAAAGGAAAGTATCTCGTCCCGTTCATCCGTGGCCGGAAATTCAGCTTCTATAATGCTAACGGCTTTAGATACGTTATAGCCTTTCACAAATATTACGCGGTAAATGTCCAGGATGTGGTTGATCTTTTCCAGTGAAAAGCCGCGGCGTTTTAACCCGATGGAGTTTACGCCTACGTAGGAGAGGGGCTCCCGTGCAGCTTTTACATACGGCGGTACATCCTTACGTACCAGCGAGCCGCCGGTAACAAAGGCGTGATCGCCGATTTTGCAAAACTGGTGTACAGCTACCATACCTGCCAGCACCACATGATCGCCTACGGTAATGTGCCCCGCCAGCGTGGTATTGTTAGAGAAGATACAGTTGTTGCCTACTTCGCAGTCATGCGCAATATGGCAGTACGCCATGATCAGGCAGTTTTTACCAATGGTGGTTTTCCACCGGTCTTTTGTGCCGCGGTTAATGGTCACAAATTCACGGATGGTGGTGTTATCGCCTATTTCTACCGTGGTATCCTCCCCTGCAAATTTCAGATCCTGTGGTATGGCGGATATAACAGAGCCCGGGAATATGCGGCAGTTCTTGCCGATACGGGCGCCTTCCATAATGGTAACGTTGGAGCCTATCCAGGTGCCATCCCCGATTTCCACGTTCTTGTGAATAACGGTGAACGGATCAATTTTTACATTAGGCGCAACTTTAGCGTCGGGATGAATGTACGTGAGCGGGTGGATCATGCGTTATTTGCCTTCTCTAGTTTTAATGATTTGAGCTACCAGGTCAGCCTCTGTGACAACCTTGTTACCAACGAATACGGTACCCCGCATTTCCACAATACCGCGCCTGATGGGGCTCAGCAGCTCCATTTTCAGGATCAGGGTATCACCCGGCAATACTTTTTGCTTGAATTTGCAGTTGTCTATTTTCAGGAAGTAGGTATCATAGTTCTCGGGGTCGGGCACGGCGTTCAGCGCCAGTATGCCTCCCGCCTGCGCCAGGGCTTCTATCTGCAGTACGCCGGGCATTACCGGGTTGCCGGGGAAGTGGCCCTGGAAAAAGTATTCATTGAACGTTACGTTCTTAATGCCCACTACCTGGGTATCTGTAAGATCAATGATCTTGTCTACCAGCAGGAAAGGATAGCGGTGCGGCAGCGTTTTTTCTATGCGGCGTAAATCAAATATGGCAGGCTGGTTGGGATCATAGATAGGAATATCCCGCGCATGCTTGTTCTTCTTAATGTATTGTTTGATCTTTCTCGCAAACTCCACATTGGAGGCGTGGCCGGGGCGGTTGGCAATAATATGCGCCTTAATGGGAAAGCCCACCAGGGCCAGGTCGCCCACCACATCCAGCAGCTTGTGCCGGGCCGGCTCATTGGGGAAGCGCAGCTGTATATTATTCAAAATGCCTTCGCGCTGTACAGAAATGTGCTCGCGTTTAAAGGCCTTGGCCAGGCGGTCCAGCTCCTCTTCTGTTACCGGGCGGTCTACCACCACAATAGCATTGTTAATGTCCCCGCCTTTGATCAGGTTCAGGGAAAGCTGGTATTCCAGCTCATGCAGGAAGCAGAAAGTGCGGCAGGGCGCAATTTCCTTGCGGAATTCCTGCAGGCCTTTTAAGTTGGCGTGCTGGGTGCCCAGTACGGGAGAGTTAAAATCTATCAGGCAGGTAATGCGGTAGTCAACAGCAGGCAGCGCCACCATTTCCACCTTCTTTACCTCATCGTAATAAGAAATATTGGTGTCTATGGAATAATAGATCTTTTTGGCGTCCTGCTCCTGCGGGCCTACCTCATCTATCACTTCCACAAAAGGCTGGGAGCTGCCGTCCATAATAGGTACTTCAGGGCCGTTCAGCTCTATCAGCACGTTATCAATACCGGTGCCGGCCAGGGCCGCCATAATATGCTCTATGGTGCTTACACGGGCGCCGTTGTGCTCCAGGGTAGTGCTGCGGGTGGTATCTACCACATAGTCCACATCTGCCTTTACAATAGGCTGCTCCGGCAGGTCAATACGTTGAAACTTAATACCAAAGCCCGGCGGCGCGGGTTTGAGGGTCATATTTACTTGTGCTCCCGTATGCAAACCAACACCTGAAATTGTTACAGGTCCTTTCAGCGTGTGCTGGTGCTGCGACGCTAGATTTTCCATCATAATTTTTTACTGTTTACTGATCCTTAAACCCTTTCCCGTTCAGAAAGTAGTTGCTTCACCATGTCTTCCAGCTCCTTCACCCTTTTTTCAAGGTCCGGCAAATTTCTAAAAATTGCCTGACTTTTCAGCGAACTTTTATAATCGAACGCCGGGGAGCCAGTTAGCGAAGTGTTTGGATTAGTAATGGACTTGGACAAGCCGCTCTGTGCATTTATTTTGGTATTGTCTGCTATATGTATGTGGCCCACCATGCCTACCTGCCCGCCAATTACACAGTTCTGGCCAATTTTGGTGCTGCCCGAAACCCCTGTTTGGGCGGCAATTACCGTGTTGGTGCCAATGTCTACGTTATGGGCCACCTGTATCAGGTTATCCAGCTTAACGCCCTGGCGTATTACGGTGCTGCCCATGGTGGCGCGGTCAATGGTGGTGTTGGCGCCTATTTCTACATCGTCATGTATCACCACGTTGCCGATTTGCGGCACTTTTTTGTAGGAACGGTCCTCCTGGGGGGCAAAGCCAAAGCCGTCGCCGCCAATAACGCAGCCGGCATGCAATATTACCCGTTTGCCCAGCACACAGTTATCATACACCTTTACGCCGGGGTAAATAACGGAGTCGTCGTTCACTACTACATTATCGCCCAGGTACACACCGGGATAGATTTTTACGTTGTTACCCAATACCACGTTTTCGCCCAGGTACGCAAATGCCCCTACGAAAACATTTTCGCCCATTTTTACTGAGCGGGGAATATAGGAAGGCAGTTGTATGCCGGTTTTATTACCTACCATTTGCTTATACTTTTCCAGCAGCAGCGCAAAGCTGCTGTAAGCATCCTTTACGCGTATAAGTGTAGGTTTTATGGGGCCTTCAATCACCAGGCTCTCATTCACGATCAGGATAGACGCCTGTGTGGTGTATATGAATTCTTCGTATTTAGGATTGGCAATAAAGCTAAGCATCCCATCGCCGGCCTCTTCAATTTTGGCAATGTTGCTCACCTTAACGTCCGGGTTTCCCTCAAGCTTACCATCTAACATGGTTGCTAAGTGTACTGCGCTAAATTGCATAGTTATGATTTATAAAAGTTACCCTCACCGGATTGTATAAAGTTATTCTTTAACATTTTAATTCCTTATAAAACGTTGCTTACCTATATTTTTGGATGACAAATGTAGAATTTTTTTACGGGTATCGCCAATGTATGGCTTACCAGCGCATTGTCTATGGAAGCAATGTCTTTCACCGTGCCGTCCTTAAAAAGAATATTAATTTTTTCATTTGTAATGTTATAGGCCCGGAGGCTGGCGGTGCCTGAAAATACCAGGTAATCCAGCTCGCAGTCCTGCAGATCCCACTGCTGCCGCACCTTTTTTTTCAGCAGGGCTACCGTATCATCTGCAAAAGCCTCATTACTTAATATACATTTCAACAAATTCCTGTTTATCAGCCATTTACATAAAAGCGACAGCACTTTGTCCTCATGCTGGGCCCATACTTTAATGGCCCCCATAATATCATAATCATCCAGCAGGCAAAATTGCTGCAAACATTCCGGCTCCTGCTCAAAATTACTGGCCGTAATAGTATGATACAGAAAGTATTGCAGCGGGGGAGCCGCAAACAGCGCTACCCCTTTTAATGCCAGCTCTTTTGCGCGGGAGAGTATTTTTACCAGCATATTCTCCGCGCTCAGTACTGTTTTATGCAAATAAACCTGCCAATACATCAAGCGCCGCGCCACAATGAACTTTTCTATGGAGTAAATGCCTTTTTCCTCTACCATCAGCTCCCCGTTATGCACGGTCAGCATTTTTATGATACGGTCGTAACCAATTACTCCTTCTGATACGCCGGTATAAAAGCTGTCGCGGTTCAGGTAATCCATCCGGTCTACATCTAACTGGCTGGAAACCAGCTGGTGCAGGAACCGTTTATGATACCGGTCGTTAAATATTTCCAGGGTAAGGGTCAGCGCTCCACCCATCTGCCGGTTCAGATCCTCCATGAGCCAGCGGCCAATGGCTTCGTGCGATACCCCTTCAATAATACCATGCTCCAGCGCGTGCGAATACGGGCCATGCCCTATATCATGCAGCAAAATGGCCATCTTGGCGGCCACCTCTTCTTCCTTTGTAATGTTCACCCCCTTGCCCTGCAGCTCCTGTAAGGCGCAGCTCATCAGGTGGTAAGCTCCCATACTATGGTGAAAGCGCGTATGCATGGCGCCCGGGTACACCAGCTGGGCCAGGGCCATTTGATGGATGCGCCGCAATCGCTGATAGTACGGGTGGGAAATGAGGTTAAAGATCAACGGATGATCTATTGTTATAAAACCATACACCGGGTCGTTTACAATCTTTCGCTTGCGCTCCGTCATTGTATTATACTCACTTTAGCTTATTTACAAAGCTACAGTTTCAATCGGTAACTTTTTCTAATGTATAGACGTTTAACGAATAAATCACCCCTATATGTTACTGGAAGCCGAACGCATTTTTATGTTTACAACCCTTTCTGCTGCTTTCCGGCCTTACATAAAGGGCATTCCGGGCGCATCCCTGATAGAACGTGAAAAATCATAAAAGTTTATTATCTGGCTGATAATGCAGTTTTTTTAACAATTCATTGGCTATTATGTTACGCACACACCTGATCCCGTTTGCTTTTGCCGTTATTTTCCTGGCCGGCTGCCGCAAGGATGATGTTCCTGCCGCCCCCACCCACGTAAAACTAACCCTGATCGCCAGCGATTGCCTGGGCATCATTGTATCTATTGATGATGCAGGCGCCCGTGACCTGGGCAATACCGGCTACCTGTTTGGCGGCCATACCTATACCAGCGCGGCTGTGGTAGAGGGTGGGGCTGAAAGCCTGGGAGATATGGCCCCGGGCAACGTATGTTATGCTGATATAGCCGCCACGCCTTATAAAGACTATACTCACTGTACATATGGCGTTCCGCCTTCAAAAGCCATCAGTATTTTAAAAAGATATTGATGTGCGTTTCAGCTTTAACAATTCATTGATAGTACCAGGGAACGATTTTTGCCGAAAATAGGGTTAAATTGTTCCGGGTTGCCGTATACTGCGGCGCCTTTACTATTTCTTAACGCTGTCAATTATTGTTAATGAGCCAAATAAATATACTTTGGGTAGATGACGAAATAGAATCCCTGAAATCACAGATCATGTTCCTGGAAAATAAAGGCTACAAGGTGTCGGCCCTTACCAATGGGTACGACGCCCTGGAATTCCTGAAAGACCAGGTGGTGGATGTGGTGCTGCTGGATGAGTCCATGCCGGGCATTACCGGGCTGGAAACACTGGGCAAGATCAAGGAAATAGACCAGCAGATACCCGTGGTGATGATTACAAAAAATGAGGCGGAAAATGTAATGGACGATGCTATTGGCAGCCAGATAACCGATTACCTGATAAAGCCGGTAAATCCAAACCAGGTGCTGCTTTCCCTGAAAAAGATCATCGATAATAAACGCCTGGTGGCGGAAAAAACCACTATTGCGTACCAGCAGGAGTTCCGCTCCCTGTTTATGGCGCTCAGCTCAAACCCCAACCAGGAGGAGTGGATGGATATTTACAAAAAGCTGGTGTACTGGGAAATTGAAATGAGCAAGGCTAACAGCCCCGAGATGCTGGAAGTGTTCAACACGCAGAAAGCAGAGGCCAATACGGAGTTTGCCAAATTCATTAGCCGTAATTATGCAGACTGGGTGCATCCCAAGGCAAAGGATGCGCCGGTAATGTCGCATACCCTGTTCCGCGAAAAAGTGGTGCCCAGCCTGGACCCCGACGTACCTAACTTTTTTATACTGATAGATAACCTGCGGTATGACCAGTGGAAGGCCATCCTGCCCATCTTCCTGGAATCTTTCAGGCTGCTGGAGGAAGACAGCTTTTACAGCATACTGCCTACCTCTACCCAATACAGCCGCAACGCCATTTTTGCAGGTATGCTGCCGGTGGATATTGAGCACAAGTTCCCCGTGCAATGGAAAAATGATGATGAGGAGGGCGGTAAGAACCTGTATGAAGAGGAATTTTTTGCCGCCCAGCTGGCGCGCCTGAAAATGGACACGCGCTTTTCCTATACTAAGGTAATTAACCATAGCGATGGGCAGCACCTGCTCAACAACGTGCATAACCTGCTTAACTACCCGCTGAATGTAATCGTGTACAATTTTGTGGATATGATGAGCCATGCCCGTACGGAAATGGAGGTGCTGAAAGAGCTGGCCGGGGATGAAACCTCTTACCGCTCTATAACCACCAGCTGGTTCGAGCACTCGCCGCTGCACCAGGCGCTGAAGCGTATTGCAGACAGGAAGATTAACCTGGTTGTAGCTACGGACCATGGCAGCGTACGGGTAAAAACGCCCATTAAGGTAATAGGCGATAAGCAAACCACCACCAACCTGCGTTATAAGCACGGGCGTAACCTGAACTATGACAACAAGGAAGTACTGGCCTTCCGCGACCCGCGCGAAGCCGGTTTGCCCAAGCCCAATGTAAACTCATCGTATATATTTGCCCGTGAGGATGGCTACCTGTGCTACCCTAATAACTATAACTACTTTGTAAATTACTACCGCAATACTTTCCAGCACGGCGGCATTTCGCTGGAGGAGATGATTGTGCCGGTGGCCCGGCTGGTAAGCAAGTAGATGAGATGTGCGGATGTGCAAATATGCAGATGTGCAGATAAAATGCATTCCATTTGCATAGCTGCATATTTGCACATTATTGTTTTATTTTTGTAGGATGAACATCAAAATCACACCCAATAACCTAACCCGACTGGAGAAGATCTTTGACGAAGCCAAATATGTGCTCCGGTTTGAGAAAGGCTCCTTTACCTCCGGGTATTGTATATTGGAACATAAGAAGGTGGTGGTGATCAACAAATTCCTGAACCTGGAAGGGCGTATTAATACCCTGCTGGATATCCTGGGCACCCTGCAGCTTGATACCACGCTCCTGAGCCCCGACTCGGCAAAGCTATACCAGCAGGTACAGGAAAACAGGAGTATTACTGATACAGACAACACCGGCGGGCCGGAGCAGCAGCCGCCTTCTGAAGAACAATCCGCAGAATGAAGATCACTTTTCTTGGAACAGGCACCTCACAGGGGGTACCGGTAATTGCCTGTAATTGCCGGGTATGCACCTCACCCGATAAAAAAGATACCCGCCTGCGCAGCAGTATATTGGTAGAGTCGGAGATAGGAAATATTGTAGTAGATACCACGCCGGACTTCCGGTACCAGATGCTGCGGGCACAGGTAAAGCACCTGGAAGCCGTATTGATCACGCACTCTCATAAAGATCATATAGCCGGTATGGACGACATACGGGCCTTTAACTATTTTCAGCAAAAGCCTATTGATATTTACGCCACGGATTTTTCGCAGAATGTAATTATGCGGGAGTTTGCCTATGCTTTTGCGGATTTTAAATATCCCGGCATACCCGAGCTGAACCTGCAAACCATTACAGACGAGCCTTTCAGCATTAAAGACTTTGCCATTACCCCCATACAGGTAATGCACCATAAAATGCCGGTGCTCGGTTTCCGGTTTGGTGATTTTACCTACATTACCGATGCCAACTTTGTGGCCGATGAGGAAAAGGAAAAAATTCTGGGTTCCAGGGTGCTGGTGCTCAATGCGCTGCGTAAGGAAAAGCACATTTCGCATTTTACCCTGGGCGAAGCCATTGCCCTTGCACAGGAGCTGCAGGTGCCGCAGGTATATTTTACCCACATTAGCCACCAGCTTGGCCTGCACGCAGAAGTGAATACAGAGCTGCCGCCCGGTATGGCCCTGGCATATGATGGGCTGCAGGTAACGCTTGACTAATAATCCCGCGCGTACATACCCCGCTTAACTACGGATTAACTATCTGCTGTTTTTCCAATCCCTAACTTGGCAGCTTTTTATGGAAAAAAGGCCGCTGCGGGAGTACTTTACTTTTACCAAACGAGAGCGTACCGGCATCGTGGTGTTGCTGGCGCTCATTGGGCTATGCCGCTGTATACCCCTGGTATGGGAGGCCTATGCCCCGGCAGCGGTGGAGGCAGACAGTACCTTGCTGGCAGAAGCGGCAATATTTGAACAGCAGCTAAAGGCAGCAGATACCGTAACGCGCCGCAGCTTTTCATATACCCGTAACAGGTATTCCGCAAGATTGGGGCGGCCCGCAGCTGGCCATCGGCAGCATTTTCACCGTGACAGCTTGTTCACCCGCCGCACCTATACCCCTTTTCCGCCGCGGCCTGCGCGCAAACCGGTGGTAGTAGCCATTAATGCAGCTGACTCCGCGGCCTGGGAGGCCCTGCCAGGTATAGGACCGGTGCTGGCAGCACGTATTGTTCGCTTCCGGGATAAGCTGGGCGGCTTTTACAGCACAGCACAGGTGGCGGAAACCTATGGCCTGGCAGATAGCACATTTAAAAAAATTCAATCGTCGCTGCGTGCAGATAGTGTTTCTCTAAAAAAAGTGAATATCAATAAGATGGATGAGCAGTCTTTGGCAAAACATCCATATATACGTTATAAACTGGCCCGCCTCATTGTCCGCTACCGCAGTGTGCACGGGCCTTTCGGCGGACCGGAGGCGCTTCTGAACATTCCATTGGTAGATGATAGTATTTATCGTAAACTTGAACCGTATATCAGCTATTAGCCGTTAACTGCCTGCCAGTGCACTGCGCTTCTGCTACAGTTGACAGCTAATAGCCAACCGCTTAAAATTAAACCCCCTATTATGGATTTTCAGCTTTCGGAAATGCAGCAGCAGATTGCAAAAATGATCCGCGATTTTGGAAAAACGCACATACAACCCCACGTAATTGACTGGGATGAAAACCAGGAATTTCCGTTACCCCTGTTTAAACAGCTCGGCGAGCTTGGATTAATGGGCGTGCTGGTGCCCGAACAGTATAGCGGCAGCGGTTTGGGCTACCCTGAATATGTAACCGTTATCAGCGAAATAGCAAAGTTCTGCGGCGCCATTGGCCTGAGCGTGGCTGCCCACAACTCGCTGTGCACCGGGCATATATTACAGTTTGCCAATGAAGAGCAAAAGCAGCGCTACCTGCCCAAACTGGCCACGGCAGAATGGATTGGCGCCTGGGGATTAACAGAGCCCAACACCGGTTCCGATGCCATGAACATGAAATGCGTGGCCAAACAGGATGGCGACCACTGGGTATTAAACGGCACCAAATGCTGGATTACCCACGGTAAAAGCTGCGATGTGGCCGTGGTAATAGCCCGCACCGGTGAGCTCCGCGACAGCCACGGCATGACGGCTTTTGTGGTGGAAAAAGGCACACCCGGTTTCAGCGGCGGTAAAAAGGAAAATAAGCTGGGTATGCGCGCATCTGAAACAGCAGAAATGATATTTGATAACTGCCGCGTTCCGGCTGCCAATATACTGGGCCAGGTAGGAGAGGGCTTTATACAGTCTATGAAAGTGCTGGATGGCGGCCGTATTTCCATTGCAGCGCTTTCGCTGGGTATTGCCAAAGGCGCATATGAAGCCGCCATAAAATATGCCCAGGAACGCCACCAGTTCGATCAGCCCATTGCCAACTTCCAGGGCATTGCATTTAAGCTGGCAGATATGG
>NZ_DASTRI010000198.1:0-2415 GCF_035761305.1 Chitinophaga sp.
CCAGCTGCACATAGCCGCCGTATTCGTGAATCCGGAACTCTTTGCCGTTATCGTCTACCGCAAACAGTGTTTTATCTGAGTTCAGGGCGTAAATGCGGTAGTTGCCGCCGGCCAGTATTTCCACAAAAGGCACCAGGTTGCTGAAGTTATACATGAACTCTGCCTGGTACAGGTTGGTTTTGTCGGTGAATTTGGCGCCCACGCCGTTAGCGTCGCCGGGAATGGGTTTGCTGCGCACGTTCTGTGCAGCGTTGTTATAGCCGGCGGTACCGGGCATTAAGCGTCCGCTGTCGGCAATGGCGCGGGCCTGCGAATGAAAGTTATTGGCATTGCCCTGAGAGGCGGCAGTAGCGGTGGCGTATGCAGTGGCAGGGTCCTGCCCGCTCAGTAATGCCTGCTGAAAGGCGCCGGCAAAAGTGTTGAGCGATGCGCCGGCATAAGCGCCAAAGTATTGCTGGAACCAGGTGGTGCTGGGTTTCCAGGCTTCGTTAATACCAGCGGCCAGGGTGCCTACGGCATAGCTGTCGCCGGAGCGTTCCTGCGTGGTGTACAGGCGCACATAAAAGTTGCTGCCTTTCAGCTCGGCTTTGTACTGGCCCATTTTAAAGTTCTTAATGGAGTAGCGGTCTGCCCCGGTGTACACGGTGGTGCCGGTGCCGTAGCTGCCCTGTATAAAGGCTTCGAGGTTGGCATTAATGCGGTAGTGGATAGCGCCGTTTATCTTCATGTTCTTGGTGTCGTAATCGGCCAGGTTACGTTCATCATAACCGGTGCGCGATACAAAGGAATGGGCGCTGTCGGGCATAATGGAATTGTAGATCATGGCCGGCGTAATGGCGCCCTGCGTGGCGGCAGACAGCTGCTGGATGCCGATGCCCAGGGGGTTATTGGGCGTAAGCGCGGCAGATTGCAGGGAGGTGCGCATGTTCACATTGGTTTCATCGCCATAGGTGTTTACACCGTTGTAGGCCGGGTTATTATCCCGGGTACCGTCGGTAAGGGTATGGCCGTTCAGGATGCTCTGGTCGCGGTGGTCATACGCCTGCCAGTCGTCGGCCTTGATGTAGCCGAAATTTACTTTAAAGGCCCATTTATTATTGAATGCCTGCGCATAGCGCACGCTCACATCATAATAGCCGGTAGTAGCTTTGCTGCGGCCATCGTCAGACAATACGCCCGATTTGATATTCGCGCTCAGGCCCTGGTAGTCAAAAGGATTTTTACTGTTCATCAGTACAATGCCGTTCAACGCATTCGGCCCGTACAGGGCAGATGCGGCGCCGGGCAGCAGCTCCACGTTGTCCATATCCAGTTCTGTAATACCTACAATGTTACCCACGGAAAAGTTAAGGCCGGGGGCCTGGTTATCCATACCGTCAATCAGCTGCAGCACACGGGTGTTGCCATTGCTGTTAAAGCCGCGGGTGTTTACGGATTTAAAGGTGAGGCTTTGGGTGCTCATTTCCACGCCTTTCATGTTGGCCAGGGCGTCGTAAAAAGTGGGCGCAGGCGACGCTTTAATGGCGCGTGCGTCCAGCTTTTCGATAGACACGGGCGATTGCAGGATGCTTTGCGCCACGCGGCTGGCGGCTACCACTATTTCCTGCCCGAGCACTTCGGTAGATTCCAGCTGCACGTTAATGTCCTGGCTGGCATTTTGCACCTGTACTTCTTCGCTTTTAAACCCCACGTAGGAGAAAACCAGGGTTAAGGGCAGGCTGTGGGAAGTGGTGAGCTTAAAGTTGCCGTTTGCACCGGAAATGGTACCGCTGAGGGAGCCTTTCACGCTAACGGTTACACCGGCCATTTTTTCACCGGAAGTTTTGTTAGTGACTGCACCATTGATAGTGATTTGCTGCGCTTGTGCTACAGGCCATAGGAAAATCAGAAGCAGGGCGGTACACAAACAGGTTTTAAGGAACACGTTCTTCATAAAAGGTAGAATTTTGTTTTGGTTGAGCCGGGGCTGATGTAGGTTTATTTTTACTAAAAATAACGAATGATTGGGAATTAGCAATTAATTATTATGGGGTGTTTTACAACGAAAGTGAGGGTTGAAAGTGAGGGAATTGGTGTTAACTTCCTGCAATGAATATCAGCAAATATTTTAAGCCTTTTTACCTCTTATTGTTTTTGGGCCTGGGGTGTATGAAATTCACCAACCGGGATCGTATGCTGTTAACCAGTCATAGGATTATTGCTTCAATTAAGGATGATGAGTATGCTGATTTCAGGTCATTTATCGGACCAGACCTTGACGTTTTAGCTAAAGATGAATCATTTGTTCAGGATGATTTTGAGAAAATTAAGCGTTTTTTTAAAGCAGATGCAGAGAAAGGGTATCTTACCATAACCTTTCCCGGCCTTTATAATGATTTAGGCCAAAGAATAGTTGATATTTCGGTTGACAGCTTA
>NZ_DASTRI010000199.1:0-18649 GCF_035761305.1 Chitinophaga sp.
GCAATATGGCGCCAGCGGCCTGGCTGCCGATGTAGGCATCACCTACCAGGACACTGCCCGGCAGCTGCAGATAGGGGTGGTTGCCCGTAACATGGGCGCGCAGCTTGGCACTTATGTAACCGATAACAGGGAGCCCCTGCCGTTTGACCTGCAAATAGGCGTTTCCAAGCGCCTGCAGCATTTGCCGCTGCAACTATCCGCTACTATCCACCACTTGTACCAGTTTGATATTCGTTATGCAGATCCTGCCCTGGAGGATGAAGGGGTTATTTCAAACGGCGATACTACCCGTACCGGCAGTAAAACCTTTGATAAGCTGTTTCGCCATGTAGTGCTGGCTGCCCAGTGGGAAATAGGGCGTTATGTAGAGCTAACGGTATCTTATAATCACCTGCGCCGGCAGGAGCTGGCAGTGGCCGGCCAGCAGGGTTTGGGCGGCTTTGGCGCCGGTATAGGCATTATTACCCGCAAGCTGCAGCTGCGTTATGCCCGCTCGTGGTACCAGCGGTCGGCCGCTTTTAACCAGCTGGGCATTAACCTTCCGCTGCAGCAGTGGGGGTTATTGGTAAAAGAGTAGGGAATATGCACATCCTCTAATCCACCAGCTGCCTTTTATACAGCTGTATGGTATTTTCCAGCCCGTAATACAGCGCGTCGCACACCAGGGCATGTCCTATAGACACTTCTTTCAGCTGGGGTATATGCAGCTTAAAAAAGCGCAGGTTGTCCAGGTTCAGGTCATGGCCGGCGTTCAGATCCAGGCCAATGGCCACGGCTTCCCTGGCGGTGTTTTTATAGTCATTGAACAGCTGCAGGTTCTGCGGCTGCGTATAGGCGTTGGCATATTCTTCGGCATAAGGTCCGGTGTACAGCTCAATACGGTCGGCCCCGGCGCTTTTGGCGCCCGCCACCTTATCAACCTCCGCATTCAGGAAAATTGATACGCGGATGCCGGCCTGTTTGAGCTTGCCAATCACATCTTTCAGGAAAGACTGGTGTTTGAGCGTGTCCCACCCGGTATTGGAGGTAATGGCATCCGGCGGGTCGGGCACCAGGGTGCACTGGTGCGGCTTTACAGCCAGTACCAGCTCCATAAATTCTTTGGAGGGGTAGCCTTCAATATTGAATTCGGTGGTAACAAGCGGTTTCAGGTCCCATACATCCTTGTAGCGGATGTGCCGTTCATCGGGGCGGGGGTGTACGGTAATGCCTTCTGCGCCAAAGCGCTCACAGTCCTGGGCTACTTTCAGTATATCGGGCATATTGCCGCCGCGGGCATTGCGCAGGGTAGCAAACTTGTTGATGTTAACGCTTAATTTGGTCATGCCGCAAAGGTAAATAACAATGAATAATTAAACAGCTATAAAGCAGAATAGTGAAGGCTGCGTTCCGGCAGGAACATGACCTCCACTATTGCTTTAATTATTCCCTTTTCCTTTTAGAAAAACTTAGTACCTGTAGTAGTCGGGTTTGTAAGGACCTTCTGCAGGTATGCCCAGGTATTCCGACTGGGTAGACGTAAGCACATCCAGCTCTACACCAATTTTCTTCAGGTGCAGGCGGGCCACTTTCTCATCCAGGTGTTTGGGCAGCACATATACCTTATTCTCGTAGGCTTTGCTGTTGGTCCACAGCTCCAGCTGGGCCAGCACCTGGTTGGTAAAGGAGTTACTCATTACAAAAGAAGGGTGGCCGGTAGCGCAGCCCAGGTTTACCAGGCGGCCTTCTGCCAGCAGGATGATGTCTTTACCGTCAATGGTATATTTATCTACCTGCGGTTTGATCTCTACCTTGGTGTTACCGTAGTTCTTGTTCAGCCAGGCAACATCTATCTCAATATCAAAGTGGCCGATATTAGATACGATGCATTTATCTTTCATGGCTTTGAAGTGCCCGCCGGTAATAATATCGCGGCAACCGGTGGTGGTTACAATAATATCGGCTTCCTTAACGGCATCGGACATTTTCTTCACTTCATAGCCTTCCATTGCAGCCTGCAGGGCGCAAATGGGATCTATTTCCGTAACAATCACGCGGGCGCCGGCGCCTCTCAATGATTCGGCAGAGCCTTTGCCCACATCGCCATAACCAGCTACCACCGCTACTTTACCGGCAATCATTACATCGGTGGCGCGGCGTATAGCATCCACGCAGGACTCGCGGCAGCCGTATTTGTTATCAAATTTGGATTTGGTAACAGAGTCGTTGATATTAATGGCAGGTAAGGGCAGGGTGCCATTTTTCATACGGTCGTATAAGCGGTGTACACCGGTAGTGGTTTCTTCACTTAAACCTTTGATATGCTGTATCAGCTCAGTATAAGTGTCCAGCACCATGTTGGTCAGGTCGCCGCCGTCGTCCAGGATCATGTTCAGGGGACGGTCAGGGCTGCCGAAGAACAGGGTTTGTTCAATACACCAGTCAAATTCCTGGGCGTTCATGCCTTTCCAGGCAAAAACCGGGATGCCGGCAGCGGCAATGGCAGCAGCGGCATGGTCTTGTGTGGAAAAGATGTTGCAGGAGCTCCAGCGTACTTCGGCGCCCAGGTGTACCAGGGTTTCAATCAGTACGGCGGTTTGTATGGTCATATGCAGGCAGCCGGCTATGCGGGCGCCTTTGAGCGGTTTGGAAGCGCCATATTCTTCTCTTAAAGACATCAGGCCTGGCATTTCTGCTTCTGCCAGCTCAATTTCCTTGCGACCCCATTCGGCCAAAGACATATCCTTTACCTTGTATTTCAGGTTAAAGTCAATGTTTGATTTAGCGATTGTTGACATGCTTTTTACGATTTTGGGCAAATCTACCCTTATTTTATTTTATATAGGTAGGGTCAGTAGAAAAATCCACATTCCTGTCTGTTAGCAGTAATTTATTCCATATACACCCTGTTTTCCACATTTTATCGGAAAAAAATTCTAGCGCAATTAAAGCCCGGCGCGGTATGCAGGCGCATGCCGTTATTTCCGCCGTTGTTAACATAGTGTGGAAAAATTAAATTTAATTCTTTTGATATATTTATTTTATATAAATTTGATATGAATTTAATATGACAGAAGCCCTGTCTATCGGCATATTTACCTGCAACTGTACAGCTAATGTGCTGATGTATAAGGACTTTTCACGCCAAATAACAGTTGCAAGGCCCAACTGTAAGCAAAAGTCATGTAAACATAACAGGGTATAAGATGACCGGTTTCACCGGATCGTTCTGTCTGTTGTATCTAAAATATGATGGATGATTAGAAATTTACTAACCTTATGATAGCGCTGTCCTATACCTTGAAAAGCAAAACAAAAGTTGTTTGCGCTAAAGCCGTGCTATGGCTGCAGCGCCAACTGGTATTTGCATTGCTCCTGTTGGCAGGCAGCCAGGCAAGCGCGCAGGTAATTGAAACAATTAATGAAACAGGAGGCACCATCGCAGATCCTGGTTTGAAGATTGAGATACTGGCAGACGGCTCTTACCGGGTGTACCGGATGGGCCTGAGCGAAACCTATGAAGGTACGGATGATCCAAGGGGCATTACCACCTACATTGCCATGAACCAAACGTTCACCAGTGATCCAAAGCAGGTTAAGCAGGTAACCTGGAGCTTTATCTCTCCAAAATCAGGTTTAGGCACCGTTGCTTCTCCGTGGAAAGTACAGATGGTCGGTAATGTAACCAGCTATAGCGGTTCTGGAAAGCATACAATTATCTGTAATCTTACCTATGTAAAAGATCAGCCTTATTTTATACTGGATTATACATTAGCTGCCCTTACTGACCTGTTAACCACCCATGCTCACCTGTTCCTGGCAGAACACGCTGTATTGGGCGCTACCAGCGGCGACTGGTCGGGCAACAGTGCCTGTACCCTGGGCTTAGGCCCCGATTATGCCCCGTATGGTACAATAGGGGTGTACCGCGATGTGGCCTGCGGCAGCTATCCTACCGGCCGTTCACATGTGTTGCGCATGAAGGACGGCTTTACGTCGTTTATGGCAACCGATGCTGCGAACATGCTTAACTACATACCGGAAAACTGTTTGCTGGCTGATATATATAATAATACCTACGACGGAACAGAGAACGGCCTGCTGGTACATAAAGATCTGGGAGATGTGTTTGGAGGTAACGTTAATTCAGAAAAAGTGTACACAGCACGCATCTTATCCGGCTATGGCAGCACCATGACGGATTTTGACGGCATAACCGGTTTGGATAATCAAGCTATTCCTGTAAACCGGCAGCTGACCGTTGCTTTTGAAAAAGACACTGCTTCCGGTATGGAAGGTGATATACGCCATAGCGCAGACAACCTGAAAATAAAAGTATACAACGGCAATAACACACAAACCATTGTAGTGAATGCTCCACTGTATGTGCCTGTTATTGCATCGCCCGCAGGCGCTAACCCTGGCGTAGCCGGTATGGACTATGAGTGCCAGCGGGGTATTGTGATACCGCCCGGCAGTTACAATAATACCGGGCAGCTGATCAGCGTAGATACCAGTGTAATGATCCTGGGCAATACTGCGCTGCAAAATGACCGTACCATAACACTTACCCTGGATAACAGCTTTAATAATAACCTGGTAAAGGTGAACACATCCAAAAATGTGCTTACCTATACTATTAAGGACGATGAGTCTAAATCCATTACGCTCACCATGCCGTCGGATGTGGATGAAGGCCAGAGCGTTAGTGGCGTGGTAAGCCTGCCTTCCGGCGTACTGGCTGCATCCGATATAACAGTAACGCTTACACGCAAAACATCTTCTACAGCCGGCGCTTCAGATGTAACGCTGCCTTCAAGTGTAGTGATCAAACAAAACACCAACGCCGCTACCTTTACCTTTGAGGCGCAGACCGATAAGATACTGGAATACCAGGAAACACTGGATGTACAGGCAGATGCTACTGTATTGGGGGCGCCGCAGACCAGCAGCGTTTCCGTTAATATTAAAGACCGTACCTACGACGATCCGGCTAACCGCGTTATTACCATGCGGCCGGTACCGGGTGTTACCGTTACAGAACCCTACACCGGCGGCCTGCAATTCAGCCTGCCGGCAGGTGTAACCACCGACATCCCGGTCAATATTGTGCTGGGTGCTATGCATGCCGATCCGTTGTCTACCACATCCGCATCCGACTACACCATTGGCAGCACTACCTTTGCCATCAGCAGCGGCAATTCCGTTACCATACCGTTTACCGTACCGGATGATAACCTGGCGGAAGGCACGGAAAAACTGCATGTAACAGCCACCACCACAGATGCACTTTCACGCGCATTTGACTTTACGCCGTACGACATACTGATCCTGGACGATGATGCCAATGCGTTGAAGCTGCAGGCCAGCAGCGGGGAAACAGAAATGACAGAAGGCGGCGCATCCGTTACCTTTACTGTAAGCCTGCCGGCCGGCACCACCGCCAGCGCAGATATTCCGCTTACCATTACGCTCTCCGGCCAGGGCACTGCTGCCGACATCAGCGCACTGCCGGACGCCTCCTTTAAAATACCTGCCGGCGCCAACAGCGCCAGCTTCACTATCAGCGCTGTAACAGATAACCTGATAGAAGGGGACGAAAGCCTTACGCTGAACGGCAACTCCAGCGACTTTACCGTGAAGCCTTACACCATCACCATCAAAGACGCTACCTGGAACGATGCTAATAACCGGAAGCTGCAGCTGAGCATTACCGGCGGCCCGATAAAAGAAGGTGACGATGCAACTTTAAAAGTTGGCTTCGTAAATAATATAGTAGCAGGTAAACCCATCGTGGTTAACCTGAGCCATAATACGGCTTCAGTAGCCAGCGCTACGGATTATACACTGTCGTCTACCACTATTACCATACCTGCCGGCCAGCGTGAGGTAACTGTGCCTGGTTTCATTACCGCGCAAACCGATCTTATACTGGAAAAACGCGAAAGCTTTACGCTGGATGGCGCTACCTCCGATATACCCGGCTTAACAGTTGCTTCGGCCACCGGTGATATTGACGATGTTACCGGCGATAACGCGGTAAATAAGGTAATCACCATTACTGCACAACAGGCGGTAATGGACGAAGGCACCGGCTATACCGTTACATACAGCCTGCCTGCGGGCATTACCACGGAAGTGCCTATTAATATCACGGCTAAAACCGGCGCCGGTTCCACCGCAACAGATACCGATTACACCTTTGCCGCCATTCCGCCGCTGGATAAAGGCAATCCCGCTGTTACGGCTACTATTAACATAACAGCCGACGGCCTGCTGGAAACGGATGAAACCCTGGTGCTGGACGGCGCTACCGCAGACCTGCCGGGCATGACCTTTACAACCGCCAGCGTTACGATAAAAGATAAAGACTACGTGGCTAACATGCCTATTACCATGACGGTAGATAAGAGTACCATCACGGAAGGCAGCACTACCGGCGCAATGGTAACCCTGTCGCTGCCGGCCGGCAAAAAAACCACGTACGATATACCGGTTACCATTACCAAGGACGCAGCTTCCACCGCATCAGACGGGGAGCATACCACGCTGCCCAATACAGTGGTTATTAAACAGGGTGCCGGTTCCGTAACCTTCCCTGCCGCTATACTGGCCAATTCCGATAACCTGCTGGAAGATGATGAAACGCTTGTCATTAACCAGAGCGCGGTAGGTTTTGCCGCCAGCAATGTTACCATTACCATTAAAGATGGCAGCAACCCGCGTATTACTGTACAGCCGCAGCCTTACACCGCCGGCAATAAAGTAGCCGAAGGCGATAGCTATACAGTACGTGTAGCGCTGCCGGCAGGCATTACGCCTTACAAACCGTTTACGGTTACCATTACCGCAGGCAGCGCTTCTACCGCAGCTGTTACGGATTACACCGGCTTGCCTGCAACGGTAACCTTTAACCCGGGCGAAAACTTTAAGGATATAACGTTAGCCGCTATAGCAGATAATATTATTGAGCCGCTGGAGCGTATACGCCTGAAAGGTGCTGCAACCGGCTTTACCGGCCTTACGGTAGACAGCCTGGATGTAATGATAGATGATGTAACCAGCAAGGATCCCACCAACCTGGTGCTGAAAGTAGTGATAGACTCTACTACCCTGCATGAAGGCGGCAATGCCAAAGTAACCGTGGGGTTTGTAAAGCCGGCCATTACCGCTTCCCAGAATATTACTATCGGCCTGGTACCCGACGCCGGCTCAACTGCCGGCACGGCCGACTATACCGGGGTGCCGGCTAATGTGGTGCTAAATGCCGGTACTAACCAAATGCAGCTTACCCTGAACATGGTAGCCGACAACCTGGTAGAAGGCACAGAGCAGTTAAAGCTTAAGGCCACAGTAGCCAGTCCATATACGGTTACTTCGCCGGCTGCCGTTACCATACCGGAAGCGCCGGTACAGGTGCTGGCCATTAAAACGGCCGATGCCGCAGAACCGGCCACCAACGGGGCTTTTGTAATAAAGCTGTCCAGCACGCAAATGGCCGGCAAAGATGTAAATGTAACGTTTAAGCTGGGCGGTACAGCGGGTGCTTCCGATTGGAACGCAGTAGCCACTACCGCCGTTATTAAAGCCGGCAGCAATAGTGTAACCATACCCGTAAAGGTGAAGGATGATAAGCTGGTAGAAGGTGATGAAACCGTTACACTTGCCCTGCTGTCTGCAAAAATGGGCACCATTACTTTCCCGGTAGATGCAGCCACGCAAACGGTAGTGCTGAAGGATGATGAGAATAATGCGGCCGGGCGCGCCATGATGGTTGAAAAGCTGGGTAATGCTGCAGAGCCATCCCAGAATGGTTCCTTCCGCATCCGTTTCTCCGATGCGCAGCTCACCGTAATGCAGGATGTGCAGATAGCTTACAGCATAACCGGCAGCGCCACTGCGGGGGCAGATTACAAGACCCTGCTGGGTACCGCAACCATACCTGCCGGCAAAAGCAGCGTGGCGGTGAATGTTGTACCTATCGACGATCAGTTGGTAGAGGACACTGAATTTGTACATATTACACTGCAGAATGTAACCAGCAGCATGATGGGTATTACCTGGCCGCTGGCTGCTGCTTCGCAAACCGATGTACCGGTGATTGATAATGATACCATGAAGCTTGATATGTTCTCCACACCGCCCGCAGTAACAGAGGGAGAGCAGGTGCAGATCACTATTAAGTCGCCCAGTATTAATACCCAGGACGTTCCGGTGGCGCTGAAGGTGGTACATGATGCTGCCAGAACTATTACCACCAGCGTAGGCTCCCTGAACGGCAACGGTGATACCCTTACTGTTACACTGCCTGCCGGCTCACAGGAATATACCTTTACCATCACCTGCTTTGATAACAGCACCAACGATGATGAAGGGTTTGTATTCCTGCAGATCGTACCGGATCCGTCGGGCAGCGCAGTGCCAAATTACGTGCCCGGCCTGGCCAGTGAAATAAACGTGATCGTGGAAGATAACGACCCGCTGGAGCTGTCGTTTAATGCGCCGGAATACCGCGTAAATGAAGGCAACAAGGCCGGGGAAAATATAATGATGCTGGAGGTAAAGCTGAACCGTGCATCCTCCCGTCCTGTTACATTGCCGTACCAGTTCTACAAAACATCCGGCGTGTCCTTTATCGGCACCGCAGTGCCGGGTGTGGATTACGACAGTATAGTAAAACCCATTGAAATAGAGCCTGGTGAGCTGATCGGCTATATACCTGTAGCTATGACAGGCGACAGCACCTTTGAAAGGAGCGATACGTTCAGTATACGGCTGCTGCAGCCTTCTGTGTTCTCTAACCAGAACGTGCCCGTTACAACAATGCCGGATTCTGCCATCGGTATTATCCTTAACGATGATCCTTTCTGTCCTACCTGTGATACAGATGGCGACGGCGTGCTGGATGGCAAGGAAGACCGCAACGGCAACAGCGATCCCACGGATGATGATGCCGATAACGACGGTATTCCCAACTACATGGACCTGGATTCCGATAACGACGGGGTGCCCGATTCCATAGAAGGCTGGATCACCGATGGCCGCTGGGTAAACAACAATGGCGGTAAAATACGCGTGCATTCCGCCGTATCGCCCAACGGCGATGGTATGGGTAATGACGCTATGTACATTGAGAATATAGACAAGTACCCGAAGAACGATGTGGTGATCTTTAACCGCTGGGGCGGCACGGTGTACAAAACAACCAACTATAACAACGAAGACAACAACTTCAAAGGGTTGAACAACAATGGTAAAGAAGTAACGGACGGCTCTTATTTCTACCTGATTCATATTTACGATGAAACAGGTAAGGCCGAGCAGTACACCGGGTTTATAGTAATTAAAAGGAAATAGTTCAGAATAAAGAGAAAATGCCGATCATGAAACTACATACGCGCCTTTTAAAGCTACTTGCAGCGTTCCTGTTAGTAGGGTGCTGCTGGCATCCGGCACAGGCGCAGCAGGACCCCATCTATTCACAATACATGATGAACGGGATGGTGATCAACCCCGCCTATATGAGCATGGACGATGCTGCCAATCTTACGCTGGTGGCGCGTAACCAGTGGGTAGGGGTTGACGGTGCGCCTAAAACGGCTTCTCTTTCTTTTTATACACCCTTTAAAACCACCAATACCAGCCTGGGTTTTTCTGCCATGAATGAAAAGATCACGGTGCAGTCGCGTACCGGCTTTAATTTTCATATATCCCAGCGGGTGAACCTGAACGAAAACCTGCGGCTGGCCCTGGGCATAAAGCTGGGCATGTCGCAGTTCAAGGAAAATAATAGCGAGCTTACCACTACAGATCCGATATTTGCAGAAAATGTCAGCTACATGAAGTCCGAAGTAGGGTTTGGCCTTATGTTCTACTCAGACCGGTTTTTTGTAGGTATTTCCTCTCCCACATTCCAAAGCTTTGATATGGGCAATAAGGTGAATAAGATCGTATATAAGTCACATTACTACCTGCAGGCGGGTTGTTTGCTTGATGCAGGGGATAATGTGAAGATAAAGCCTAACATCCTGCTCAGGAAGGTGAGTGGCAGTGGTCTTGGTATTGATTTCAATACCAGCCTGTTAATCAAGGAGCTGGTGTGGTTGGGCGCCTCTTACCGTTCAGAAAAAACTATTACCGGTATGGTGCAGGTGCAGGTGACCTCCAATTTTTCAGTGGGTTACTCGTATGATACGCCAATGTCGTCCAATCTTAAAGGCGCGCAGTCTGTTTCGCATGAGCTGATGCTGAATTACCGCTTTACCTGGTCCAAGGAGCAGGAAATGGCGCCGCGCTATTTTTAACCAGGAGTATATTAACCGAATACACTCATTTACAGTAAAAATCCCGCATAGCTAACTGTGCGGGGTTTTTTTTCTTAAAAAGTGAGCCGTTTAAATCCAATAGCCTAAAATTATCGTAAATAGTTATAGCAATAATTATTATCACTATTACCCGAGTACATTTAAGCAGAGCATTGAAAACATAAAATGAAGTTGTGTCTTTTTAATGGTTAACATGGGAATCAGCCTGGCATTTCTTGCCAGGCTGCTTTTATAAAGGCTTCTGCATTACATAGTCCGTCATCATATAACCGTTGCCGATAGCGGTGTCCTTATGCTTAAGAATGCTGAACCCCTGTTTTTCGTAAAAGAAACGGGCCTTGTTCTCACGGTTCACATCCAGCTCCAGTGTATGCGCTCCTGCTGCTTTTACCCGGCCTGCTACTTCCTGTATAAAAAATTTGCCTACGCCTTTGCCCTGGTAGCTGCCATGCACATATATTTTGTGCAGCTTGTAAATACCCGGGTTGCCGGTAGTGCTGTAAGAGGCAAATCCGATAGGAGTGTCCCCGTTGTACAGTAAAAGAAACCGGTGCTGCTGTTCTGTCATTTGCCGGGTTAATGAAACAGTGCTGTACATCATGTCAAGCATGTACTCGATCTGCGCCGGGGAAAGAATTTCTTTGTAGGTAGGGCGCCAGATCTGTTCTGTAAGCTGTTGTATCAGCGGTATGTCGGCGGTGGTGGCGTCTTTTATTTGTAGTGTCATTATTCAATTAATAATTAAGAATGAAGAATTAATAATTAAGGGTGTGCAATAAGTTAAGCGTGCGCAATCATTATTAATTCTTCATTATTCATTATTAATTTGACGGTTGCGGCGGGTTTGTAAGAACTCCTCCAGGGCTGTACGGCTAAAGCTGCTCAGGTTCTTTTCTTTGGTCAGGCCGCCTTTGCGGGCAGCCAGGGTACCGTAATACACGTCTTTATACCCTTCAATACTGTGCGCATCCGGGTCAATGGAAATGAGCACATTTTTTTCCAGCGCATAAGGCAGCCATTGCCAGTCCATATCCAGGCGGCGCGGATGCGCATTCAGCTCTATCACAACGTTGTTGGCTGCGCAGGCATCGATAATTTTCTGATGGTTTACGGGATAGCCGTTGCGGCTTAGCAGCAGGCGACCCGTCATATGGCCCAGTATAGTGGTATAAGGGTTTTCAATGGCCTTCAGCAAACGTTCCATTGCCTTTTCCTCCGTCATTTTCAGAATAGAATGTACAGAGGCTATAACCAGGTCAAAAGTGGCCAGTACTTCGTTTGGATAGTCAAGGCTGCCATCGTATAAAATATCGGCTTCTATGCTCTTAAAAATGCGAAAGGGAGCCAGCTGGCTGTTCAGCTCATCTATCTGCTGGTGTTGTGCCTGTATGCGCTCAATACTCAGGCCATTGGCGTAAAATGCAGAGCGGGAGTGGTCGCTGATCACCAGGTATTCCAGGCCCTGGGCTTTGGCGGCAGCAGCCATTTCCTCCAGGGTATTCATGCCATCGCTCCACTGGCTGTGGGAGTGGATAATGCCTTTAATATCCCCGGGTTTTATCAGTACGGGCAGCTGTTTGCGTTTAGCCAGGTCCAGCGCCAGCCCGCCGTTGCGCATGCAGGGCTCAATAAAATCCAGCCCGGCTTTTTCAAAAATGGCGGCTTCGGAGGTGCCGCCTTCCAGCAGGGTAGCAGCGTGCCCGTTAGCATCAAAATGCTCCAGGAAAGCGGCATCCGCGGTGGTAATAAAAAGGGTTTTGGCAAAATCTTCCGGCAGGCAGGGGTAAATACGCATTTTAAAATGCTGATTGTGTTCCCACAGCTGCGAGTGTTCGTCGGCTGAAAGCAGCTTAAACTCGGGTATGGCGGCCAGGTGCTGTTCAATAACGGCAGGGGCCGCGCTTACTACCAGCGCTATTTCATCAATGATGATCTCTGTACGGCGCACCTGGCCGGTAAGCGCTACCTGGGCCGGCGCCAGCATTTGCAGCAGGCGTTTTTCCAGGTCTAGGGCCAGCTGTTCTACGGTTGCATACAGGAAGCGGTCGCGGTTTGAAAAGTAGAAGTCGATGCTTTGCTTAACGTTGTCCTGTGTTTTTTGTCCAAAGCCCTTCAGCAGCGTAAGGCGGTTTTCGTCGCAGGCATATAGCAGCTCGCCCAGGCTTTCCACTTCCAGCTCTTTCCAGATGGTGGCTATCTTTTTAGGCCCCAGGCCCTTTATTTTCAGCATTTCCAGTATGCCGGGCGGGGTTTTGATAAGAAAGGTTTCCAGCAGCGATAAATGCCCGGTCTGGAGCATTTCCTGTATGGCTTTGTTGGTGGAGTTGCCAATGCCTTTAATGCGGGCAATATCTTCCGGGGAAGTTTCTTTTAGCTGCCCGGGCAGTTTCTCTATAGTAAAAGCGGCAGTGGCAAAAGATTTGGCTTTAAAGCTGTCTTCGCCATGTATTTCCATCAGCTTGGAGAGGAGGGAGAAGTTATCTGCAATGGTGTAGTTATCCATAAGTGCAAGCTAAGAAGACTTTATAAAAAAAATCCCGGCAAGTGCCGGGATTTTTTATTCTACAAGTTGTAAATCCGATCTTACATGGCCGGAGTAGAAGGTGCTGAAGGCGTAGCCGGAGGAGAAGTTTTCTTCTTGGCGGCAGCTTTCTTTTTAGGAGCAGCTTTCTTGGCAGCGGCTTTCTTTTTAGGAGCAGCTTTCTTGGCAGCAGCTTTCTTTTTAGGAGCAGCCTTCTTGGCAGCGGCTTTCTTTTTAGGAGCAGCCTTCTTGGCAGCGGCTTTCTTTTTAGGAGCAGCTTTCTTAGCAGCAGCTTTCTTTTTAGGAGCGGCTTTCTTAGCAGCAGCTTTCTTTTTAGGAGCAGCTTTCTTAGCAGCAGCTTTTTTCTTAGGCGCTGCTTTTTTAGCAGCTTTTTTAATTGTTGCCATTGTTTTTTGAATTTGGGTTAGTAAATGATAATTGGGTATTAAAAAAAACTTTATGGCAAACACCGCATGGCTTTCGCTTATGCGGTGGCGTCAAGTGCTTTAACTGAAACGTAAGTACGGTTTTCGCGGCCTTTACGGAACTCTACTACACCATCTGTGGTGGCGAAAATGGTAAAATCTTTACCAATACCTACATTTTGACCAGGATGATAAACTGTACCACGCTGGCGGATAATTATGTTGCCGGCTACTGCAGCTTGTCCTCCGAAGATCTTAACACCCAGCCTTTTGCTTTGGGAGTCGCGTCCGTTCTTTACGCTACCTTCACCTTTTTTGTGTGCCATTCTATTATAGTATTTTTAAACTTTTAAAAATTAAGCAATATCGTTGATCTTGATCTTAGTAAAGTGAGTACGGTGGCCAACTTTCTTTCTGAAGCCTTTTCTTCTCTTCATCTTGAAAGCGATTACCTTATCACCCTGAACATGACCCAGGATTTCTGCTTTAACCACTGATTTTACATCAGTACCAACTGTCAGCGTACCAGCATTGTCGGTGAGCAGTACATCAGAGAACTCAACTTTATCGCCGATGTTACCTGTTAACTGCTGCACAAAAATTTCCTGGTCTTTTTGTACTTTGAATTGCTGACCTGCGATTTTTACAACTGCAAACATAGTTATCCAAAAATAATTTCCTGCAAAAGTACCACTTGTTTTTTAATTGGCAAACTTTTCTGCTTATTTTTAGTATTTCTAAAGTAAGCCTAATTGCCACATATAAGCTGATGACCCTAACTGAGAAAGAGCTTATTCTTTTCAAAGATACGTAGTTATTTCAATTTTAGATTTTTTTAACAGGTGTAAGCCTGTTGCGAAGGGCGCCTGAAAAACCCTTAACTTGCCGTGCAAAGCATCACAATTTTTATACTTTTGTCATTTCAACCATTCTAAACTAAACGGCATGAAGTTTAAATCACTGCTGGCCAAACCATTTGCTTCCATTGTGAGCAGCAAGATCAGGAAGGAAATGCAAAGGGCGGTAGAAGACCAGGATGCTATCCTGGAGGATTTGATAAAAACAGGCAGGAATACGGACTTTGGTAAAGAGCATAATTTTAATGCCATCCACACATATAACGAGTTTAAAGCCGCAGTACCCATCCGGGACTATGAGGATTTTAAGCCCTACATCAATAAAATAAAGGAAGGCCGGCATAATGTGCTCTGGAAAGGACAGCCCCTTTACCTGGCCAAAACATCGGGTACCACCAGCGGTATTAAATATATACCCATCAGCAAAGACTCTATTTCCAACCATATTGATACGGCGCGCAACGCTCTTTTGGTTTATATGTCGGAAACCGGGAACTCCGCCTTTGCAGATGGTAAAATGATCTTCCTGTCGGGCTCCCCTGAGCTGGAGCGTATTGCAGGCATTCCCACCGGACGCCTCAGCGGTATTGTAAACCACCATGTGCCCCGCTACCTGCGCACCAACCAGCTGCCTACCTACGAAACCAATTGTATTGATGACTGGGAAACCAAGCTGGATAAAATAGTAGACGAAACCATTAACCAGGATATGACCCTCATCAGCGGCATACCGCCGTGGGTGCAAATGTACTTTGACCGCCTTACAGCACGCAGCGGCAAACCCGTAGGGGAGCTGTTCAAAAACCTGGACCTGCTGGTATACGGCGGCGTAAACTTTGAACCGTACCGCGCCAAGCTGATGGAGTCCATTGGCCGGCCCATACATACTATTGAAACCTTTCCGGCTTCTGAAGGCTTTATTGCCTTCCAGGACGTGCAGGGGCAGGAAGGGCTGCTGCTGAACACCAACTCAGGGATATTTTTCGAGTTTGTGCCGGCGCAGGAGATCTTTAACGAAAATCCCACCCGCCTTTCACTGAAAGAAGTGGAGCTGGGCGTAAACTATGCGCTGATCATTAACAGCAATGCCGGCCTGTGGGGCTATAATATCGGCGATACCGTAAAATTTGTATCGCTGAACCCTTACCGCCTGGTGGTAACAGGCCGCATCAAGCACTTTATTTCCGCCTTTGGCGAGCACGTGATAGGGGAAGAGGTGGAGCATAGCCTGATGAAAGCTGCGGCTGAAGAGCAGGTACGCATCACCGAATTTACAGTAGCGCCCAGGGTACAAACCAATGGTGAGCTGCCGTATCATGAATGGTTTGTGGAGTTTGAAACCATGCCGGCCGATTTAACTAAATTTGCCGCCAAGGTAGATGAGAACTTACGACAGAAGAACATTTATTATAATGACCTGCTGACCGGCAGCATTTTGCAACCCCTGAAGATCAGGCCCGTACGCCGGCAGGGATTCATAGATTTTATGAAATCCATTGGCAAATTAGGCGGGCAGAATAAGGTACCCCGGTTAAGCAACGACAGATCATTGGCAGAACAGCTGATGCAATACCTTCAGTGATAATGGATTGCAAATTTTTAACATTTCCAACGCAATCTCAAATCAGTGATAATTGATATTATTGTAAAATGAGTAAAAAGAACATTGCCATTCTAGGTTCTACCGGTTCCATTGGAATACAGGCCCTGGAAGTGATAGCAGCGCATCCGGAAAAGTTCCGGGCAGAGGTGCTGACCGCCAGGCAGAATGCAGACCTGCTGATAGAGCAGGCGTTAAAATTCAGGCCCAATGCAGTGGTAATAGCCGATGAAACGCAGTATGAGCGCGTAAAGAGTGTACTGTTTGATAAAGGTATTAAAGTATTTGCCGGCACCCGGGCCATGGTGGAAGTAGCCGCCTGGGACAGCATAGATATGGTGCTGGCGGCCATTATGGGATTTGCCGGCCTGGCCCCCACCTTATCGGCCATTGAAAGCGGTACCCCGGTAGCGCTGGCCAACAAGGAAACCCTGGTAGTAGCAGGGGACATTGTAATGGCGGCTGCCCGTAAAAAAAATGTGCCCATTATACCGGTTGACTCCGAGCATGCCGCTATATTCCAATGCCTGCAGGGAGAAGATGCCGGCAAAGTGGAAAAGATAATACTCACCGCTTCCGGCGGGCCTTTCCTGGGTAAAAAGCCCAACTTCCTGATCAATGTGAAGAAAGATCATGCGCTGCAGCACCCTAACTGGAGCATGGGCGCCAAAATCACCATTGACTCTGCCACCCTTATGAATAAAGGGCTGGAGATGATAGAAGCCCGGTGGTTATTTGGCCTGCAGCCGAACCAGATAGAGGTGGTGATACACCCGCAGTCCATCATCCATTCCATGGTGCAGTTTATAGACGGATCCCTGAAAGCGCAAATGGGCCTGCCGGACATGAAGCTGCCCATACAGTATGCCCTGGGCTTCCCGGAGCGGCTGGCCAATGATTTTCCCCGTTTTTCCTTTAAAAACTATCCGACCCTCACTTTTGAGCAGCCTGATACCAAAACTTTCCGTAACCTTGCCATAGCTATTGAGGCATTACGCAAAGGCGGCAATGCTGCCTGCGTAATGAACGCGGCCAATGAAGAGGTGGTGCACGCCTTTTTACGGAACCGCATCGGTTTCCTGCAAATGACCGAAGTGATAGAGGAAACCATGGTAAAGGTGCCGCATATTGAAGTACCTTCCCTGCACGATTATTATGAAAGCGATACAGCCGCCCGCGAACATGCTGCTTCGCTGATCAATGCCATCGTGATCTAATCATAGATTCAGGATGTATGGTTTTAGACCGGATTGGTGTAGCTTGTGCCCGTTAAAGTCCGGGTGTGGAGCTGTAAATCATAAACTGTAATATTTAAGCGGAGATTTAAACTAAATGACAACACAAGAAATATTAGTGAAAGCCGGGCAGCTGATCCTGTCGCTCTCTATCCTGGTAGTATTACATGAGCTGGGGCACTTTATACCGGCCAAGCTGTTTAAGACAAAGGTGGAAAAGTTCTACCTGTTCTTTGACCCCTGGTTTTCATTATTCAAATTCAAAAAAGGCGAAACAGAATATGGCGTAGGATGGCTGCCATTAGGCGGCTATGTAAAAATAGCCGGTATGATTGATGAGAGCATGGACCGCGACCAGCTGATGAAAGAGCCGCAGCCCTGGGAGTTCCGCTCCAAACCGGCCTGGCAGCGGCTGATTATTATGATAGGGGGGGTAACGGTAAACCTTATACTGGGTTTCCTCATCTACGCCATGATGCTGTGGTACTGGGGCGAAACCTACCTGCCTACACAAAATGTAAAGTACGGGGTAACGGTAGATTCGCTGGCGCAAAGCATTGGCCTGCGCGACGGCGACAAAATACTGAGCATCGATCATCAGAAGGTGGAAAATTTCCAGGCCATACCGGCAGAGATCATCCTGCATGAGGCTAAAAGCATACAGGTAGATCGTAACGGGCAGGAGCTGAATGTGGCCATACCGCCGGGTTTCATCCGGGCAATGATTAAGCAGAAAACGCCTTTTGCCATACCCAGGGTGCCTTATTATGCAGGCTCTTTCACCAAAGAATCAGCTGCGGAAAAGGCAGGCCTGAAGAAAGGAGATAAGCTGATTTCCCTGAACGGGGAGCCGGCCACCTTCCTGGACGATTTCAAGAGCCGGCTGCCCAAATACAAGAACCAGACCGTACAGGTGGGCGTGGTACGCGGTAAAGACACGCTGCAGGTAAATGTGAAGCTGCCGGAAAACGGTACGCTGGGCGTGTACATGGACACGGATCTGTCCAAGTTTTTTGCGCTGAACACCAGGAAATACACCTTTTTTGAAGCCATACCTGCAGGTTTTGATAAATGCATCAATACCCTGGTAAAATATGTGCAGCAGCTGCGGCTGATCTTTGTATCTAAAGAAGTAAAGGCCAGCGAATCGCTGGGCGGCTTCCTTACCATTGGCAACCTGTTCCCGGCAGAGTGGGACTGGATGTCGTTCTGGGAAATGACGGCGCTGCTGTCCATTATCCTGGCATTCATGAATATTTTGCCCATACCGGCGCTGGATGGCGGACATGTGTTGTTCCTGCTGTACGAGATTGTTACCGGCCGCAAGCCCAGCGAGAAGTTCCTGGAGTATGCGCAGATTGTAGGCATGGTGCTGCTGTTCGGGTTGCTGCTGTATGCCAACGGGCTGGACCTTTGGCGGAATATTTTTAGCAAGTGGTTTTCCTGATAAGAATTACGAATTGGATTGCGTAGTATAGGAATGGGAAACAGCTTTGTGAATAATCCGGAGTGATATTTATACCGGCGGAAGCCGGGAATGACAGTAAAAGCTGGCTCATGTTTGAGCCGGCTTTTTTTATGACAAGCAGGCGAGTAAACGGTATTCTCGCTCAGGCCGGCCAGACGGATAATTCGTAATTAAAAAATTCGTAATTAATTCTGTATCTTTGTAGGCTACAAAAAATAAAGGGGCTGCCTGGTTTTGAC
>NZ_DASTRI010000200.1:0-3602 GCF_035761305.1 Chitinophaga sp.
ATATCCGATACCGCCGATACAGATATCTGGTTAACAGGAATAGTTGCCAGTAAGTTATTTAGCTCTATAAGAGCATTCACATCAACCTGCTGTTTGAATACCCTTTGTAAAAGGCTGGGGCGGCGCAAGGGCAATACACGAAATGGTGAAATATATTTCATTCGCTATTCATATTTTCTTTAGGTTTCGTAAATAGGATCATTCCAGTTACAAACCCCGCCATGCCAGGAACAAGCGCCCCTGCCTGTAGCGGAGGAAGTAGTACCATCGCAGCATCTAGTAACATACCCGACAACTCTTTTGCGAAGGGGGTTGATTTTATTATGATATTTTTCTGCTTCTTTATTACCCGTTTCCATGGCCTGGCGGAGATCACGAACGGCATCTTCGGTTTTCCCCAACTTGTCATAGCAAATTGCCCTGTTGTATCGTAAGGTAACATCTTCGGGGAATGCAGTTAGTAAATCGCTTATAGATTCCAATGCAGCTTTATACTTAGCTTGCTTAACAAGTTTTAAAGCACTTTCCTTATCTATATCAAATTTGATATATGCCACCTGTTTTTTTTCGTCCTTACTGGTTGCTAGGAGCATTGATTTTTCCAGGAGAGAGTTAGCCTCATTTATGGAGAGTTTACCATCCTTCCGTTGATGTTGTAACAATGAGAGATAAGCAGATAAACTATCTCTTCGAATGCTATCCTTTGCTATTGCAATAGCCTGTTCGCGCTTTATTTCCTGGTTTTTCAAGAAAAGTTCATGAGCTATTTGGGCGTCCAATCTATGATAATAGGCAGTTAGTAGTAGTAGGGGCACAACCATTACGCCATAAATCAATCGTTTAATTGCCGATGAATATTCAAAATGGAGTTTCTTTTCCAGCCATACATGTATAGATGGGAGTAAACCAAGTCCCATTATCATAAAGATCAGCAGTAAAAGAGGATGTGAAAAGAAGTATAGAGCAAATAAGAAAAAAATAGCGGCCATTATACGGCTTATAAATTTAGCCTTCTTAGTTAAAGGCTTTATACACTGAGGTTCACCTTTAAAATAATCCGGCAGAACTTTAGCATCAGAGGGAATGATATCTGCTAAATATCTCATAGTTATTAGGGATATATTGTAGAACAAAGGGGAAGATAGGAAAATTATCAATATCTCACCATCCCTAAAACACAAACTCCCGCCCAAAGGACGGGAGTTCTTATTCACACTCAATTACCTAACACCCATTTAAAACCCGGGGTTCTGCTTCAGCAGCGGGTTACGGTTCATCTCCGCAAACTGGATCGGTATAAAATACATCTTGTCATCCCAGTGGCGGGTTTGTACGTCTATTACCTTGTAGCTGTAGTCGTGATAAGTGCTGCGGTCGGCCCTGTTAGTTCCCTGCACGGATATTTCAATGCCCTTCGCGTTTTCATTCATCACCTGCGGGGCTATCATCCAGCGGCGGATGTCGAAGAAACGGTGCTCTTCAAAGGCCAGCTCTATACGGCGCTCGTTGCGGTATTCATCCCGCAGCGGTACGCCGGTAAGTGCGGCGGTGAATTCAGGCATGCCTGCACGTCTTCTTATCTGGTTAAGCGCGTCCCTTGCGTCCTGGTATTGTGTTAGCTCAATACAGGCTTCGGCATAGTTTAACAGTATCTCTGCATACCTGAAAAAGGGCCAGGGAATTTCCTGGGCTACTGACCGGTGATCATTATTAGGATCAACAAATTTACGCAGGTAGTAATTGGGATAGCTGCCGTTCCAGTTTTCTATAGGGCCGTTACGGGTGTCAATGCCGGGCAGGGTGCTGCCATCGGGCAGTTTCAGCGTTTTAAAGGCCTGTATAATACCTACCGGGTCAAACACTTCTCCATCAGAAGTGCGCTTTTTCCAATGGGCGCCGTCATAAAAGACGGTGGCGTAAAAGCGCGGGTCCCTGTTCTCATATGGATGGGCAGCATGTACCGGGTTGCCCCAGCTGAATTTTGATCCATCCTTCATTTCATAGGCATCCACCATCTGCTGAATAGGAGAGTTCTCCCCGTAGCCGTGGTAGCCATTAGGGTTGAACCATAAGCCTACATTAGGCGCTCCTGCATTTACGCTGGTGAAACGGGAGAAAATAACTTCCTCGTTTGTTTTGCTTAAAAAGAGGTTGGCATAATTCGCGGCTGTAGAATCTCCCGGTGCAGGATCTGCGGCAAAGAGCTTGTAGATGCCCAGGTCCATTACTGCTTTGGCGGCATCGCGGGCAGCTGTCCAGCGGGCTTGCCGGTCACCCCCGGTATAGCCTGTTTCCGGCATATGGCTGGGATTTATGTTATACAGGTCGCTGGCTGCGTATAACAATACGCGTGATTTCAGCGCAAGTGCTGCGCCTTTAGTGGCGCGGCCCACATCAGCGCCGGTATATACCGTTGGCAGCAGGGCAGCTGCAGAATCGGCATCGCGGACAATGAAGTTAACGGTTTCCTCAAATGTATTCCTTGCTATTGCGGTACTGTCTTTCAGTCCATACACCTTGGTGATCAGGGGTATGCCTCCATTTACCCGCATGAGATTATGATACAGGTAGCCCCTTAAAAAATAGGCTTCTCCTCTCATCCGCTGCACCATGGGCTGGCCGGCTACCGGCGAGCTGGCGGAGTTTTCCAGGAAGTCATTGCACTGGCGTATGCCGGAATAAAGGTTGTCCCAAAGCAGGTAGTTGAACCTGGAGCCGCCCAGTATATCAAGATTGGATGAAGTAATGGTAGATTGAACAATGGGGGTGGCGCCGTTTGTCCACATCGCCTCATCGTCCAGTACACTCAGGCCGCTGGTGGAGTTAAACTCCCCATACCCGATGAATGTATAAATATTGGTAACGTAAGCCTGCATTAAGGTGGCATCTTTCCAGACCGAAGCGCTGGTGAACTGGTTCAGCGGTGTTACATCCAGGCTGGTGCAACCTATAAGACCACCAAACGCAGATATAAATATCGAAAGAATGATCAGCTGTTTTTTCATCGTTGAAAACATTTAGAAGGTGAGGTTAAGGCCTACGTTATAGATCCTTGTTTGCGGATAGTAATCTCCTGCTGCATTGCTGGCTTCCGGATCCATCAGTTTGAACTTATCCCATGTAAACACGTTGAACCCGTTCATATAGATCCGCAGACCTTTTATGTTGCCCATCCTGGTAAGCAGTGATGCAGGCAGGTTGTAAGCCAGTTCAACTGATTTAAGCCTGATATAATCTGTACTTCTGAGGAAATAGGTATTATTGTTGGTAACCCAGTAGGTATCTCCCCGGTCGAACGTACGCGGGCCAACGTAAGGGCTGCCTGCAGCAAGGGGTGTTTTGCCCGTGGCGTCACCTGGATCAGGCTTCCAGCGTTGGGCGGCAAATTCAGCCAGGTAGTTGCCGATGTCGCCGGATTCCGTGGCTACATATTGCACATCGCCTGCTGAGCCCTGGAAGAAGATGTTAGCGCTGAATTGCTTAAAGTTTATGCCCAGGTTAAGACCGCCCGTCCAGTCAGGCGTAGTGTTTTTGTTGATGCGTACGCGGTCATCGGCATTAATGATCTTATCGCCGTTCACGTCTTCAAATATCAGGTCACC